>JAQGHP010000459.1 GCA_028288775.1 Phycisphaerales bacterium
GTAGATCCTGAGAATTCGCGAGCGTCTGATTCCATTTCAGCTCGCCACCAATGTCATTGACGACTTGCTCCGCCAACTGATCCTGCACTGCATCCGGTAAACGCGAAGCTTTGGCGAAAGCTTTTGCCAGTGATGCCGTCATGGTTCTTTCCTTTACGTGCGGCCGTGCCTCGGGCCACGCCAGACGTTCGCGCACGTGCCATCAAGGACGAGACACGGCTTCAACGTCCGGGGCGCTACGGCTTTCCCGCGCCGCCCGCGTGCTTGTGGACGGTGCCGTGCACGTCCGGTTCGGGCGCCTTGGCCGGCGGTTGGGCGACGCGAATGTTGACCTCACGCAACTGCTTTTCGTCCACCGGCGAAGGCGCGCCGCTCATGACGTCGGCTCCGCTTTGGGTTTTGGGGAAGGCGATCACGTCGCGGATGTTGGTGATTCCTCGGAGGATCATGATCAGGCGGTCGAGGCCCAGGGCGATGCCGCCGGGGGGGGGTGCGCCGTATTGGAGGGCATCCAACAGGAAGCCGAACTTCGCCTTTTGGGCGGTGTCGTCGATGCCTAGGAGCGAGAACACTTTTTGCTGGACGTCCATGCGATGGATACGGATCGAGCCGCCGCCTACTTCGCTGCCGTTGACCACGATGTCGTAGGCCTTGCTCTTGATCGACTCGACAACCTCTCTATCCCGGCTGTCAAGCTTCGCCAAATCCTCATCCAGCGGCGCGGTGAACGGGTGGTGCGTGGCGACGTAGCGTTTCTCTTCCTCGTCGTACTCGAAGAGCGGGAAGTTCACGACCCACACCCACGCGAACTCGGTGCTGGGGGTGAGCTTGAGGTCGCGGGCCATCTTCAGGCGCAGCTCGCCGAGTACCTTATGAACAACCTTGGGCCGGTCGGCGGCGAAGGCGAGCAGGTCGCCTTCCTTGGCGCCCGTGCGCTCGATGAGCTGCGGCGCGATCCCTGCGAGGAATTTGGCCACGCCCGTGTCCAGGCCGGCCGGCGTGATTTTCGTGACGGCCAGGCCCTTGGCGCCAAAGCCCTTCGACCACTCGGCCAGGGCATCCGTCTCCTTGCGCGAGAGCTTGCCTCCGCCGGGGACGACGATGGCTTTGACCATCGGCGCGTTTTTGAACACGCCGAAGTCGGTCGTATGGGCGAGGTCGGTGATGTCGAACAGCTCCATGCCGAAGCGCAGGTCGGGGCGGTCGGAGCCGTACTTGTGGATGGCGTCGTCGTACTCGATGTGCGGGATTGGGTTCGGGATTTCGAGCTTGAGGACGTCCTTCCAAATGGTGCCGAGAAGGCCTTCCATGATGGAGATGATGTTCTCGCGATCGATGAAGGCCATCTCCACGTCAAGCTGCGTGAACTCCGCCTGCCGATCGGCGCGGGGGTCTTCGTCGCGGAAGCAGCGGACGATCTGCATGTACTTGTCGCAGCCGGCGACCATCAAAAGCTGCTTGAATAGCTGCGGCGATTGCGGCAGCGCGTAGAAACTCCCCGGCACGAAACGCGAAGGAACCAAAAAATCCCGCGCGCCTTCGGGCGTCGATTTGGTGAGGAAGGGCGTTTCGATTTCCCAGAATCCCAGGTCGCCCAAATAGTCGCGCATCATCTTCGTCACGCGGTAACGCGTGCGGAGGGTCTCCTGCATTTCCTGCCGGCGAAGGTCGATGTAGCGGTACTCGAGGCGCTTCTCCTCGTTCACCGTCTCATGCTCGCTGGGCGTGAACGGGGGCGTGGGCGATTCGCTGAGAATCTCCAGGCTCTTGGCGCGGACCTCGACCTTGCCGGTGGCGAGCTTGGGGTTTTCTCGGCTCCTGCCCTTTTCATCAACGCCGCGGTCGGCGACCACGCCTTCAAGGCTGACGACCCATTCGCTGCGCAGTCGGCGAGCGCTTTCGTGAATCGCCGGGCCGCATTCGTCCACATCGAAGACAACTTGCGTGAGGCCGTCGCGGTCGCGCAGGTCGATCAAGACGAGCTTGCCGTGGTCGCGGTAGTTGTGGACCCAGCCGGCGAGGCGGACGGTCTTGCCGACATCCGATTCACGGATTTGGCCGCAGGTGTGGGTACGGTAACGGGTTTGGACTGCTTCCATGGTTTTTGATTTCGTTTCAGTTTCGAAATCTGAGATCTCAAACTTCAGATTTCAAATCTCGGATTTGAATTTTTGATCCGAGATTCAGGACACGGATGACAATCGCGCGGGGGACGCATCCCCTCGTGCGACGCGGATGCCGAAGTGTCGTGGGGAGGCCGGGTCGGCGGTTTTAGCCGGCCTCCCTACGGATTAACCTTCCACCGGGGCTTGGCCAGCCACTCGCGGAGGACCTTCTCGGCGGGCTTGCCGGCGGGGGTGTAGTTGCGGTCATCCGGGCCGCCTCCGCCGGGCGTCCATTGCCAAATGTTGAACCCGCCGAGCTGCGGCTCCCCGTACCACGCCTTAAAGAAACCCTCATACAGCTTGCGCTGCAAATCCTGGTCGAGCGGCACCGAAGCCTGCGTGTAATCCCACGGCTCGTGTGCCGCGTTCGCCACGCTGCACCAGCCGACCTCCGTAAACATAAATGGCTTGTGCATCCCGTGTACCCAAGGCAGCAGGTCCTTCTGGATCGCGCGCCACCGCGTCACGATCTCCTCCACCGACACTTCGCGGTTTTCGCCGAGCTTGTAGTAGCTGTTGGTCGAGATCAGGTCGAGCTGGTCCCAGAAGGGGACCGAGCGGTAGTGATCCCAGTTCGCCGAGTAGGTTAGCATGCCGTGGAAGATCTTGCGGACGTCGTGAATCGTGCGCACCCATTCGTCCCGGTACTTCTCCGTGCTCAGCAGCTCCGATCCCACGACGAACACGTCCGCACCCCCGGCCTGGGCGGCGCGGGCGTAGTGCTCGATCATTTCGCGATAACTGGAGAACCATTCGTCCCAAACTTCGGGCTTGATCGTCCCGCGCCATTCGTTGCCGCGGGGCTTTTCCAGCAGCACGATCGGCATCAGTATGACGTGCAGGCCCTTCCCCTTGGCGTATTTAATAAGGTCGGCCAGCTTGTCGGGAGAGGGGGACATGCGCATGTCCAGGAAGATCATGCTCCCGGTGCCGTTCTCCTGCCGCGAATCGACGGCGATCTCCACCGTATCCGCCCCGAGCCCGACGATGTCGTCGATGGCCTTATAGTAAACGTCCGGCGAATCGATCCGCTGCACTTGCAGGACGACGCCCCGCATGGGCAGCGCGTCGAGCTGGGCGGCGGGCACAACCACCGGCCGCGGCGGGTCCACCTCGGCCACCGTCGCCTTCTCCACCGGCGCAGCGGCGGGCCACATCACGCAACCCGCCGCGACGAGGTACGTCACCGCCGCCAGCGGGATCAAAATGAGGGTCAAAACCCGGCCCTTCATCAGTCCAACTCCTTACAAGCGGCAACATAATACGGAAGGAGTGGGGAATGGCAAAGTCGGGCTCGAGTCAGAAGCGGGGAGAAGATTCACCACGAAGACGCGGAGACGCGGCGAGCGAAGGTCTTGCCCGCTCGAGAAAAAAAGAGTTGAACCGCCAAGTCGCCAAGACGCCGAGGACAGAGGGTCGGATTTTCTAAGAATTTCTTTATTCCCTTGGCGTCTTGGCGACTTGGCGGTTCAATTCCTCCCGTTCATGATCAAAACCCATCTGCAGCCGAGCCGCACGGCAGCCGAGGCACACCTGCGTGTCTCAGCGTTTCCATGGTGAATCTTCTTCGGCCGTTCACATCGGTCGCGTGACGCAGAATTCCGCCATCGTGTCCAGCGCCCGGCGGGCTTCTCCGTCCGGGAGGTCGGCGATCGCGTTTTGGGCGCGGTCTACCAGCTGCCGGGCCTTCTGCGAGGCGTATGCGATCGACTTGCTGGGCAGGATCAAGTTGCGGATCTTTTCCACCTTGTCGGAATCTGCGCTGCTCAGCAGCGATCGCAACAGCGTACGGTGCTCGGGCGGCGCGGTGCGCAGAAAATGGATCATCGGCAGCGTCATCTTTCCCTTCTCAATATCACTGCCCAGCGTCTTGCCGACGGTGGAAACGTCGCCGATCAGGTCGAGGATGTCGTCCTGAATCTGAAATGCCTGACCCAGCGACAGCCCGAACAATTCCAATCGGCTCACCCGCGCCTCGTCCGCCCCGGCGAAGCGTGCGCCCAGGGCACAGCACGTGGCCGTCAATACCGCGGTCTTGCGGGTGATGATCTGAACGTACGTCTCCTCGCCCAGGTCCAGGTTGTTGCGATTGTCGATCTGCAGCAGTTCCCCCTCGCAGACTTCGTTGGTGGTCTTGCCGATCAGGCGGCTGGCGTACTGCGAATCGAGGCTGGAGCACAGGTGGTAGGAATGGCTGATGAGGTAATCGCCCAGCAACACCGCCGCCTCGTTGCCGCGGAGGTGATTGATCGTCGCGCCCTTGCGGCGGAGCTCCGCCTCGTCGAGCACATCGTCATGCACCAGCGTCGCCATGTGTACCATCTCGACGACGGTGGCGACGACGTTGTGCGCATCCGTCAGTTCCCCGCACGCCTTGCCCGCCAGCAGCACGAGGCATGGCCGCAGCATCTTGCCGCGGAAGCGGCTGACGTGCTTGACGAGCGTGTTCACGCAGGCCAGATCGCTCTGGAGTTCCGAGTGAAACAGCCGTTCCACGGCTTCGAGGTTGGGTCGAATGCAATCCGTCAGGCTGGCAAGGGCAGTAGTCATGCGAACTCCGGCGAGCGTCCCGAAATCATTCCCGACACGGCTCACAAGTGCGCGGGATTATAGAAATTGCTTAACGCGATGCGAATGCTGCTCAGAAGTTTCGAAAATAATGAAAAGACGGGGAGTGTCCGTGGTCAGTTGTCAGACGTCAGTTGCGGCAAAGCGGTGACGGACAATCAACAACTGACCACGGACAACTGACAACTGACATCCAACAAACGTATGATCTTCTGAGATGGAAGTTACGTATCTCGACAACAACGCCACGACAAAGCCCGCCCCTGAGGTGGTGGAGGCGATGCTGCCGTTCCTGCGGGAATGGTACGGCAACCCCTCCAGCGTTCACCGCTTCGGCCAGCGGGCGCGTCAGGCCATTGACGAGGCACGCGGGCGGATCGCTTCGCTGGTGCACTGCGCGGAGTCGGAGTTGCTCTTCACCGGCGGAGGCACGGAGGCGATCAACACCGCCGTCCGGGGATTATTTCTGGCACGCTCGCCTCGGCGGAGGATTGTCACGACTTCCGTCGAGCACTCGGCGACGCGCGAGCTGTGCGCGCAGCTCGCCCGCGAAGGGGCGGAGGTGGTGGAGATCCCGGTGGACGTAAAGGGTGCGCTCGATCTGGATGCCCTGCAGACCGCCCTGACCGATGACGCCGCCCTCGTCACGATCATGTGGGCGAACAACGAGACCGGCGTGATATTTCCCGTGGAGCGGATCGCGGCGCTGTGCAAAGAGAAAAAAGTTCCTTTCCATTGCGACGGCACGCAGGCGATCGGCAAGGTTCCGGTGGACGTGGCCGGGACGGGCATCGACGCCATGAGCTTCGCCAGCCACAAATTCCACGGGCCCAAGGGCGTGGGCGCGCTCTTCACGAGGCGGGGCGTACGGGTGCGGCCGCTGCTGATCGGCGGCCCCCAGGAACGCGGCCGGCGCGGCGGGACGGAGAACGTGCCGGGGATCATGGGGATGGGAATAGCCGCGGAATCGGCCGCCCAAGCGCTGCCTTCCATGCGCCGCGTATCAGACCTGCGCGACCGATTGGAATCCGGCATTCTCGCGCGGATCGATTCCGCCGCCGTCAACGGCGGCACGGACGCGCGCCTCCCGAACACAACGAACATCGGCTTCGCCCGCCTGGAGGCCGAGGCGATCCTGCTACTGCTCAGCGAGCAAGGCATCTGCGCCAGCGCCGGCGCCGCCTGCAGCAGCGGCAGCCTGGAGCCGTCGCACGTGCTCAAGTCGATGCACATCGACGAAAAAATCGCCCATGGGGCCGTGCGGTTCAGCCTGTCGCGCTACACGACTGACGCGGAAGTGGATCGCGCCCTTCAGGTGCTTCCGGGAATCATTGCAAAGCTGCGGGCGGTGTTGCCGGTGGGGGCGTAGAAGGCGACGCGCCGCGGCTCTGGAATTTCACAGCGCATCTCGGTTTGGTCGGACCACCACCAACCGATTTTCAAAGCTCCAGGCGGTCGAGCCGCGTGCGCGGCGGAACGCCCGAGTTGCGCTCGGATTCCGGAGGATCCACAAGCGGCGCCCGAGAGCCTCGACGCGTCCAATCCGAACGCACCCAGCCCCGGAGGGGCGTAAGACCTTAGCCCATGGCGCAAGCCATGGGAAAAGAACAGCGAAAAGCAATTAGCCCCGGAGGGGCGTAAGAAGCGTCCGAGGCACAACCGGCTTCAAATGTTCGAAGGCCGTGTGGTCAAGGCCGTGTGCTCAACGGAAAAAACATTCGGAGCCGGGCCGTTTCGGCCCGGTCGGACCAAAGGTCCGTTCCGCACGATCGCTCGGGTTCCATTCGGCCAACCCACCCGCCTGTCCCACGCTTCTTACGCCCCTCCGGGGCTATTGATGGCTTCTTCTATTTTCCCACGGCTTGCGCCAAGGGTATCTACACAACTACGTCGCCGCCATCCGGGGCGGCGG
>JAQGHP010000702.1 GCA_028288775.1 Phycisphaerales bacterium
TAAACGGGAGCGTATCGAGGAAATCGTCATCGAGCTCCCACCAATCCGCACGTCGCGGGAAAATCATGCCCGCGGTAGAATCCGCTTCCATGAGCCAGCCTTATCGTTACGCCTTGTCCGTCATGGCCCTCGTCCTGCTCTGCGGCTGCACGCCGACCGCCAAACGCGGGGAGCTCGATGACCGGGTGCAGAAGTCGTTCGCGGGGAGCTTTCCAGACAAGCTGTATTACACCGGCAGCGACGGAACCTACGACTACTACGTGCTCGAAAATGGCCTGGGCAGCTCGCGGCAGACCTATAAGGTGCTGCAAGGCGAAAGCGTGGAGGACCCCCGTACCCCGGTGACGGAGGATCGCGCCAAATGGCGGTTCGCGGGGCCTTCAAAGTCGATCAGCGAATACATGCTCAAGCACGGCGACGACGCCACCCCCCCTCCCGCGTCGCAGCCGGATATTTCGAAGTTTCATTTCTGAGGGGAATATAGAATCGGGCACATGAGCAAAGTTTTGCCGGGCATCATCGCCCCCTTGGTGTTCCTCGCACTCTGCGGCTGCGCACCGGTTGCCCGGCGGGCAGAGTTGGATCAGCGGATTCTTCGGACGTCGAATTCGGTATATCCTGGCCCGGACAGGCTGTATTACATCGGCAGCGACGGTATCTACGACTATTACGTGGTTCAATGGTATCTGGAGGACGAAAGGGGATTGAGCGCCGGGGACCAGACGTACAAGGTGCTCCGCGCGGAGAGTGTGGAAGACCCGCGCACGCAGGTGACTACGGACCGGAGCAAGTGGCGCTTCGCGGGGCCGTCGAAGGCGAGCAACGATTACAAGATCAAGCACCCCGAGCAGCCGGGGTCAGCGCCGGCCTCGTAGCCGAATATTTAGAAGTCTCATTTCTACAATGCCGCGGGGGGGAATGTGTGACGCGGCGATAGGGGGAGGCGATGGCAAAGTGCAAATTGAGGGCGTGGCTGTCGCGGCTTTGCACACTCCGGCCGGCCCCCCACTCCGACTGCTCCCCAATTTGAAATTTCAAATCTGCAATTTGTAATCCCGCATCCTCCCTCCCCGCGTCCCCCCGTCTCCGCGTCCGTCCCTCTTCTCCCCTTCACCCTCGATGCGCCGCGGCGTTCTGCTCTATGAACGCAAGCACCTGTCCGAAGGGAACATCCGCCAGCATTCCGAACATGGGATGTTTCGCCAGCTTTGCGCGGCTGGTTGCGGGGGAGTTGATGCCGCAGAGGAAGCGGGCGACCTGGCGGACGGATTTGAGGGGGGCGTGATTTTCCTGGCGGAGGGTTTCGAGCATGGCGGATTCGCGCTCGCCGGGGGGTTGGATGTTGGCCGGGGGGAGCTTGCCGGGGCGCTCGCCCTGGCACCAGCCGCAGTGGTTGCAGTCGGTTCCGAGGTCTTCGCCGAAGTAGCTCAGGAGGAACCGCGTGCGGCAGCCTTCGTGATCTATGAGGGAGAGCACCTGCCGCAGGCGCTCGACGTCGCGGCGTTCGCGCAGGGCGAAGCGGTCCACCATCGTCTTGGCCAGCTCGTTGCGGTCGAAGTCGTTGCGCTTGAGGCGATAGCCCTGCCGCACGCCGGCGACTTGCAGCTTGATCGCCCCCTGCTCTTCGAGGTAATTCACCGCGGCTACCAGCCGCTGGCGGGGCTCGCCCAAAGACTCGGCGATCTCATCGAGCATCAGCGTGGACCACGTCTTGGCCTGGCGGGCCTGACGGAAAATCTTGCGGAGGAATTCGGAGCGAGCTGCGTCGAAGCCGGCGAAGACTTGTTCCAGCGGCTGCAGGGGTTGGAATTTGTATTCGGTGTAGAACGGGCCGGTGGATTCGAGGATGCCGTCGAGTTCGAGGTAGGTTAGCAGGGTTTCGACGACCAGCGGCCGCACGTCGAACGCGCCCGAGAGGTCGTAGAGGGAGACGTCGAAAACTTCGCCGCGGCCGAGCACGTGGGCGAGCAGGCCGGCGACCGCGCGTGGCGTGGGGGTGTCGCCGTAGGTGAAGTTTTCCAGGACGGTGACGTCCTCCATGGCCGCGAGGACTTCGCAGGCAGAGGGCTGGCCGTCGCGGCCGGCCCGGCCGATTTCCTGGGCGTAATTCTCAAGGCTCTTGGGGAGGTTGTAGTGGTAGACGGCGCGGATGTCGCGCTTGTCGATGCCCATGCCGAATGCGATCGTAGCAACCACAATCGAATCGCCTGAGGCCATGAACCAGTCCTGCACCGCGTGTCGCAGGTCGGCTTCCAGCCCGGCGTGATACGCTTTGGCGGGGAAGCCTTCACGATCGAGGAACGTCGCGATTTCCTCTGCGGTGCGCTGGAGCGTGACGTAGACGATCGTCGGCCCGCGCGGCCGCGAGCGGAGGCGATCGAGCAGCAACGCGCGGCGCTGTGGTCCGCCGGGGTTGGGGGAGATATGCAGCGAGAGGTTGGGGCGGTGGAAGCCGGTCTGGATCGTGTCGCCCTCGGCGACGGCGAACGAGCGGGCGATGTCCTTGGCAACAGAAGGCGTCGCGGTCGCGGTGAGCGCGAGCACGCGGCCGACCCCGAGTGTTTGCGCGAGTGCCGCGAGCTTCATGTAATCGGGCCGGAAATTGTGGCCCCACTCGCTGATGCAGTGCGCCTCATCGACCGCGAGCATCGCGAGCTTGAGGCTGCGGAGGGTTTGGAGAAAACGCTCGTTGGCGAGTCGCTCGGGCGCGACGTAGAGGAGCTTGAGCGTGCCGGCGCGGAGATCGGAATAAGTCCGGCGGATTTCGTCGAGAGAAAGGGTGGAGTCGAGGCGGGCCGCCGCGATCCCCCGGCCGACGAGGAAGTCAATCTGGTCCTTCATCAGCGCGATGAGCGGCGAAACGACGAGCGTCACGCCGTCGAGCATCAGCGCGGGGAGTTGGTAGCAGAGGCTTTTTCCCGCGCCGGTGGGAAAGATGGCGAGGACGGATTTGCCGTCGAGGAGGCGCGAGATGACGGCCTCCTGTCCGCCGCGGAATTCGGGGAAGCCGAAGACGGATTGAAGGGTTTGGGCGGGAGATTGCTCGTTCACGTCGGGCACGATAGCTGGGAGTTGCGGGGGCGGCAATGAAATCCGAATTCCGAATCCCTGAAATCCGACTCAAATCCGAATGACCAAGTCCCAAATCCGAAGCGAGCCACGAATGAACACGAATGGGCACGAATGAAGTCGGAGCGGATCCTGGTGGTCCAACCAATCTGAAACGCTCGGTAGCTTTTCGGAGCCGGGGCGTGCCGCCCCGGTCGGGCCGTAGGCCCGCTCTTAGTCCCCTCTCCCTCGTACTCGGGGGAGAGGGATAGGGTGAGGGGCGGAACGCCGGGAGTTGCGCGATTTGCAGATCCCGACGCACGATGTGGGGCGTACTTCAGTGCGCGGTCTTTCCCTCCCTGCGCCTGCGGGAAACAGAGTTCCCAGAAGTTTGCGGAACTTGTAATGGCAAATTGGAGGCGGGTGAT
>JAQGHP010000483.1 GCA_028288775.1 Phycisphaerales bacterium
CAGGCGGCCGGCCTTGTGGTGATCAAACGCGGCTTGTAAATCCGGAGCGGCGGTTGTTTGCATCGAACCCCTTTTTGTGCGGACGAATCTGTTCTCACACCCGATACGACGCCGGCCTCACTCCGGCCCGTGCCGTCAGTCGCGACAAACAGGGCGAACTTCAAAGCCAGCGATGCGACAGATCGTAGATGATGCAAAGTGCCGAGCACCTTCGTCAACACTCACTCCTACTCGCGCCAGCCCGTTGAAGCGACCTGCAGGCTCTCTTTGCAATATTCACTTCCTATGAAGCGGACATCTCTTGTTCGGATCAATGGCCGCACGCGATTCTTGTACGCCGCGCTCCGAACCCCGTACCCTCGCCCCCGCCTCGACCCGTGAATCGGCCACGAAAGAAGGCATGTCATGAACTGGGCATGCGTCGTCGGGAAGATCACCGGCAGCGTCGATGAACACCTTCTCCAATGCAATGAATACCTTCTGGCCGAGAACCGCGTCCTGCGGAGCGGACTGGAGAAACGGCCGCGCATCACCGATCCCGCACGCATTACATTGGCAACAGCAGCCAAGCCGCTCGGACGCGCGGTGCTGACGGAGATCGCTACCCTCGTCACGCCCGACACACTGCTCCGCTGGCACGGTCGGCTCGTCAAGAAGAAAACCGCCACGCCGCGCGAGGGGAAGGTCGGACGCCCGCCGACCGCGCAGGAGGTTGTCGATCTGGTCCTCCGGCTCGCCCGCGAGAATCCCACCTGTGGGGTACGACCGCATCGCCGGAGCCTTGGAGGAACTCGGTCATGCGATCTCTGATGCTACCGTCGGCAACATCCTCCGCGAAAACGGCGTCGTCCCCGCGCCAGAGCGGAAGAAGGGGACGACCTGGGCCGACTTCATCGCCGCGCACAAGGACGTGCTGGTCGGCTGCGATTTCTTTACCAAGGAAACCTGGACGCTTACCGGGTTGGTCACTTATTACGTCCTGTTCTTCCTTCACGTCGGCAGCCGCAAGCTCCACATCGCGGGGCTCACGCGCCATCCGGACGAGACCTGCATGAGGCAGATCGCCCGAAATGTGACGATGGCCGGCGGCTTCTTCGATGGAATGAAGTACCTCATCCTCGACCGCGATGGGAAGTTCGCGCCGTCGTTCCGGGCGACCATCGAATCGGCAGGCGTTGAGCTTCTACGACTTCCGCCACGAAGCCCGAACCTCAATGCCTTCGCCGAGCGGTTCGTCAGGAGCATCAAGGAGGAATGCCTCGACCAGCTCATCCTCTTCGGTGAACCCTCACTCCAACGCGCCCTCGACAACTTTGTGGAACATTATCACGGGGAAAGGCCACATCAGGGCAAGGACAATATCATCCTCTTTCCGGCGACGACCACCGACTCCAACCCGTCACGCGCCGGGCCAGTGGAATGCAATCGCCGGCTCGGCGGGCTGCTCAAGTTCTACTACCGCAAAGCGGGATAAACACCATCCAACCTCGCCCACCCCTCCGCGGCGCCCCCACGCTAGGACGCGGCGGAGAAGGTATTGTATTGAGTTGTCAACGAACTGCCGCGCCCAACTCACGCGGATGTTAGGGCTTCGGCGGGTGCTCCCCGGTTTTGGCCGAACGTTTTGACCATACGGACACGTCGCGACGCTCGGGTTCGGAATTCTCTGTTCCTTTCGCATTAAGTTCGTGACTTTGCGGATTAGGCGTGGTACTCAAGCGGACTCTTGCATTCTGGTTGTAACGGGCACGCTGAAAACAACCCTCTCGATTAACCATCAGTCCGCCTGGGCCGTGGGCGTTCTACATACTGTTTTAGGAGGCTCCCATGACGATGCGATTTTCGGCCCGCCCATTCCCTAAACGCCCCGCCACCCGTCCGGTTCGCACGGCACCGCGGAGGCTCTGGCTGATGGATAGGCTGGAGAACCGCTTGATGCTGGCGCAGTTCACGGACGCCACCCCAGGCCTGATGCTGACACTGGCCGCCAACGATGCCGTCGCCATCATGGCTAACCCCAGCACCTACACGCTCAACCTGACTTCCGGCTCTTGGAACGGTATGGACAACGCCAAGGTGTCTGGGACCGGCACGGCGACGCTGACCGTTCAAAAAGCGGCATTCGACCAGGTCAGCCTCACCGATTCGGGCGCCGGCACGTCGGTCACGTTCAACGACAGTGGGAGCGACTCGTACGCCAGCAGTTTCAACGTTGCCCTGACCAATGCGGGCGCTGGGTCCATTGCGTTTAACGGCGCGACCAGCTTCACGGGTTCGAACACGCTGAGCGCTTCGACGAGTGATTTTATTGTCGCCAATCCCGGCGCCAGCGTCACCACGAACAGCGGCGGCATCACGCTCTCCGCAAACCAACAGATTACGCCCACGAGCGGCACCTTCATCGGCATCGACATTAACAACGCCACGGTCCAGAGCGCCACGGGCGGGGTTGTGCTCAAGGGCACGGGAGGAAATAGCGGGAGCACCGACTACGGCGTCGAGATCCAGGGCGGGGGCAAGGTGCAGGCGACGGGGGGCCCGACCGCGGACCTCAGCATCACC
>JAQGHP010000487.1 GCA_028288775.1 Phycisphaerales bacterium
CGATGGGCCCGCTGAAGCTCGCCGGGCTGTGCCAGATTGCCGAGAACCGCATCGTCGGCGCGCCGTGCGGGGTGATGGACCAGGTGACGAGTTGCTGGGGCGAGGCGGGGAAGCTGCTGCGGATGACCTGCCAGCCGCACGAGTTGCACCCGCCATTGCCGGTGCCGGCGGGCATGCGGTTCGTCGGCATCAACAGCAACGTGCGGCACAGCGTCGCCGGCCCCGCCTACGGGCGGACGCGGTGCGCGGCGTTCATGGCGCACCGGATGATCCTCGACAAGATGCGCGAGATCGGCGGCGCGGCCGGTCGGCGGCTGGTGGCCGACCCGCTCCGCGGGTACCTGGCCAATCTCGATCCCGACGATTACAAGCGCATCTTCCGCCCGGGTTTGCCCGAGCAGATCACCGGCCGCGAGTTTTTGACAGCACACGGGCAGACGATCGACCATTGCACGGCGGTGGATCCCGACGAGCGCTACGCCGTGCGCGGCGCGGCCGATCATCACGTGCTGGAGGCCAGGCGGGTGAGGAATTTCGCCGGCTACCTGGAGGAAGCCGCCGCGACGCAAGACCCGCGCAAACGCGGCGGCGCGCTCGACCGCGCCGGCCACCTGATGTACGCCTCGCACCAGTCGTACACGATGGACGCGCAGCTGGGCGCGCCCGAATGCGACCTGCTCGTGCAACTCGCCCGCAAGCACGAGCCCGCCGGGATCTACGGCGCAAAAATCACCGGCGGCGGATGCGGGGGCACGGTGGCAATCCTCTGCGAAACCTCAGCGCGGGTGGACGCCGCGACTGTGGAAATCATGGTCGAGTACGAAAAGCAGACCGGCCACAAGCCTGAGTTGTTCGAAGGGTCGAGCCCGGGGGCGTGGCATGTGGGGACGGCGCTCGTCGGCGGATAACACAGACATGGAACCCACCCCCTTCGGCACGCTCGACTACTCGCAACTTGCCGCACAGAAACCGCCGCGATTCCGCTGCGGATTCGTCTCGCTGGGGTTGTCGGCGGTATTGTTCATTTGCTTGATCGTCGTGACCGCCATGTGTCACTCAAAATTCCGCTTCAGCATCGGCCCCATGGAATATAACGAAATTTTGGGAGGAATCGCGAGTGCCAGTATCCTGAGTTTAGGTCTGGGTATTGGCGGCATTTTCCAAAGTCAGGGGCGAATGTTGGCGATTCTCGGAACGGCTGTGAGTGTTTTCAATGTGATTTTTGTCCCGATGCTAAGGGTTGCGTGAGCCCGCGGTCATTCGGCCCTACAGGGCCAACCTGAGCATGTAGGGTGGGTGTACTCGCCCACCGTTCGCCTACCGATCGAATGTCAAGCGGTGGGCGAGTACACCCAGCCTACATGGCTCTCTGGTCCCCTCTCCCTCGTACGCGGGGGAGAGGGATAGGGTGAGGGGCGGAACGCCCGAGTTGCGCTTTCATTGCCGACGACGCAACTTCACGCTCGGCCCCTCACCCCCGCCCTCTCCCCCGAGTACGAGGGAAAGGGAGTAGGTCTTTGGCGTATTGATGCAGACTTGGAATTGATGGTGTCCTGAGAAATTATGCTTCCTATTGATCCTCAAGCTGCGGTCGATCGTCTCCTGGATTTCCAGCGCAACGTTCGTTCACTGCTAATCGCTTCGCGCACATCACACGGGTTGCACGACGTGAATCGATCCACTTCGGCTGACACGATCTATCAGATCGACACTTTGGTGGAACCGTTGCTGGAGGATTTTTGCCGGGAGTGGGCGAAGACTACGCCGCTGGTGTTGGTGGCCGAGGGGATTGAGGACGGGGAGGGCGGCGAGGGGATGAAGGTGTTCCCCGAAGGAACATCCCAGGACGATGCGTTGATTCGTTTGATCGTCGATCCGATCGACGGCACGCGCGGCATCATGTACGACAAGCGATCGGCATGGGCGCTCGCGGGCGTTGCCCCCAACGAGGGGCCCTCTACAAGCCTGCGCGACATCGAAGTTTCCGTGATGACCGAATTGCCGGTCAGCAAGATGGGGCAGGCGGACGTGCTGTGGGCGATCAAAGGCCGCGGGGCGCACGGGTTGCGGGTAGCACTCGCGAACTTTGACGCGGTTGAGCTACCGCTGCGGCCTTCGGCCGCGACTTCGATTGATCACGGGTTCGCATCGGTCAGCAATTTTTTCCCCGGCACCAAGGTGCTGGCGAGCGAGCTGATGGAGCACATCGTGCGTCAACTCGTCGGCCCGGCGGACGTGACGAAGGCCGCCGTTTTTGACGACCAATACATTTCCACGGGCGGGCAGTTCTACGAACTGATCGTCGGGCACGACCGTTTCAATGCCGACCTGCGGCCCCTCTTCTACGCGCTCCAGAACCAGCCTGAAGGATTGTGCTGCCATCCGTACGACTGCGCCGGGCTCCTCATTGCGGAAGAGGCCGGCGTCATCCTGACGGATGGCTCGGGAAACCCGCTCGACGGACCGCTGGACGTGACGACCGGAATCTCGTGGATCGGGTACGCCAATCGCGCGCTCCGCCAAAGTATCGAGCCCGCAATCCAAGACTTTTTTCGGGGATCCGAGCGCAGGAGATGACCAACGGGACGCGGACGTGCCGCGTACCCGTTGGTCATGCGGTCCGAAGGTCAGTCCGATCCGAGCAGTTTCACGAGCTTATTGTAGAGACCGAGGATCAGGAACGTCGGCGCCCATTGCCCGACGAAGATCGATGCCTCGTCCTTGCGAAGAATCTTGAGCACGAGCGAGGTGATAATGGAGCCACCTGCCAGCCAAAGGAAGGTGTCGGACGGCAGCTTGGCGGTCTGCTCTTCAATGGTTCGAGCGACCGCGCCTTCAGTATGTTCGGGTGGGGTGATTGTCCGCATTGTAGATCCCTCTCGGGTTTAGCACGGGGCCGCGTTGCTGACCACCAGCATGGCGGAGACCCTGCGAATCCCGAAGGATGAGCAACTGCGGTGCCGCGACGGTTATCGGACCTGCGTGGGAATTCTGGCGACTTATTTTGACCCGTTTTGTTGCCAGCGCGGCCCGCGTTATACTTCCCGGCACAGGCGATTTGATGGAAGTCCGAGAACCACCGCGCGCCACACCTCTAACGTACGCCCGCCCCCGTGCCGCCCTCGAGCCGGACCGGTTGTCCGACCGCATTCTCACGTTCGTCGATCGGCACCGCGTTTTGGTATTCGCGTCGATCGTGGTGCTGTACGTGTTGGGCTTCAACGGGCAGTGGCGCGTGGAGCGGGACAGCGCGCTGTACCTGTCGATCGGCCGCAACATCGCCGAGGGCAAGGGCTACACCTACCACGATCAGCCGCACCATCTGGCGTTCCCGGGGCTGCCGGGGTTCTTTGCATTTACTTTCAAGGCGTTTCATACCTCCAGCCTCGTGCCGGCGCTCGTGCTGATGCTGCTCATGGGGTGGGCGGCGCTGGGCCTGACGTACCGCCTGTTCCTCCTGCACGCGGGACGGCCGACGGCGGTGATGGTCACGCTGGGGCTTGCCTTCACGCGCTTGTTCTACAAGTATTGCTTCGAGCTGATGTCCGATTTGCCGTTCCTCCTGGGGGTGCTGGCGTTCTTTGTCGGATTCGAAGCCCTCTTCGAGCGCCCGGCGCAGCGGCATAAGGATTCGACTCCGGACACGGCCGCCGCGACGGCGCGGTGGTTCGACTGGGGATTTCTCATCGGCGGCCTGGCGGTCGCGGTGGCCATGCGGCCGTCGATGTGGGTGCTGCTGGCGGCGGTCGTGCTCGCGTTCCTGTGGCGCATTATCCGCGGGCAGATCGACTGGGTACGCGTGGCGGTCGGATTGCTGGTCATCTCCGCGGCCATCGCGCTGTCGGCGGTGGTGCTTAAACGCGGCGGGTCGCATTCGGTGGACGACTACTCCGAATACCTCCGCCGGGAAAAGTTCGAGCATCTCGGGCAGATGCTCCACGACGCCGTCCATGACAACATCCCCGAACTCTTCAGCCGGGCCACGTTCGCCAAATCATTGTTCGGCTGCCCGATCGGGCCGCTGCTCAACATTCCCGCGGGAATTCTCGTCGTTTGCCTGAGCGTGTGGCTGCTCTGGCATCGAGCCTTCTGGGGGCTGTGGGCGCTGCTCACCATCGGCATGCTGCTGGTCTTCAAGCCGGTGGACCGTTATTTCCTGCCGGTCATTCCTCTGCTGGTTTTTGCGTGGTGGCGGATGCTGGTGTGGATCAATCACCGGATCCCCGCGCGCAAATGGGCGGACCTGGTGTTCTTCGGCCTGCTCATGGGCGGGATCGGCACCAACGTCGCACGGCTGGGGGAAATGGTGGTCGAACAACGGCGGATGCCATTCCTCGCCCACTACCGCGAGGGGCGCTACGAGTCCGCATACCGCGTGGCGGAGATGGTGCGCGCGCACACCAACGCCGACGATTGCGTGCTGGTGGAAACGAAGGTCGGGCGGATCATGACCTTCCTTTCCCACCGCAACGCCCTGGAGCCAACGAATCCGGCGCAGTCCGCGATCGCCCGGGCCGCGCTCACAAGGCAACATTTGTATCTGCTCGAAGGCTCGTCGCTTGATGAGAGCCACACGCATGGTTCGCCCGCGCCGCCCGACACCGTGCATGAATGGATGGCGAAACAAACTTGTCTGCGCGGGGCACAGGTGGGAGAGGAAGTGAAAGGGCCGTT
>JAQGHP010000521.1 GCA_028288775.1 Phycisphaerales bacterium
GGATGGGACGATCAGCGACATCCTGGTCAACCGCTTCGATCGCATCTATGTCGAGCGCAAGGGACGCATTGAATTGTCGGAGGTGCGCTTCCGCGACAACCAGCACCTGCGGCAGATCATCGACCGCTTCGTCGGCCTCGTCGGACGCCGCATCGACGAAACCAGCCCCATGGTGGACGCCCGGCTCCAGGACGGAAGCCGCGTCAACGCGATCATCCCGCCCCTGGCCCTCGACGGCCCGGCGATGAGCATCCGCCGCTTCGGCGGCAAGCCGATGCAGGTCGAAGACCTGATCCGCCACGGCGCGTTCCCCGCCGCGGTGATGGACTTCCTCTCGGCGGCGGTGCAGGCGCGGTGCAACGTCATCATCAGCGGCGGCACGGGCTCGGGCAAAACGACCCTGCTCAACTGTCTTTCCCGCTACATTCCCGCCGACGAGCGCGTCATCACGATCGAAGACGCCGCCGAGCTTCAGCTCCAGCAGCCGCACGTCGTGCGGCTGGAGACGCGGCCGGCAAACGTCGAAGGCAAGGGCGAAGTCAATCAGCGCGACCTGGTGAAGAACTGTCTTCGTATGCGTCCCGACCGCGTGGTCATCGGCGAGTGCCGCGGCCCCGAAACGCTGGACATGCTCCAGGCCATGAACACCGGCCACGAAGGGTCGATGACGACCATCCACGCGAACAACGCCCGCGACGCGCTCTCGCGTCTTGAGGTGATGATCGCGATGGCGGGCTACGACATTCCCATGCGCGCCCTGCGGCACCAGATTTCGAGCGCGATTCAGATCATCGTGCAGGCCCGCCGTGTCACCGGCGGCCGCCGAAAGGTCGTCAGCGTCAGCGAGATTACCGGCATGGAAGGCGAGGCCGTGCAGATGCACGACCTGTTCGTCTTCGAGGCCTCGGGCGTGGACGGCGACGGGCATGCCAAGGGGCGATTCATCGCCACCGGCATCCGGCCCAAGTGCGCCGAGAAGATCGAGAACCGCGGGATTCGTCTCCCGGCCGATTTGTTCCTTCGCCGGGCCATCGACGGACCCGAGTAAACCGCCCGCGGACCGCCCCGAAACCCGGGGCTTGCACCGGAGAAGACCATGGACGCACTGCTCATCCCAGCTCTCATCGCAGGCGCCATCGCCCTGTTGGCGTGGTGGGGCGTCAACTTCCTCTCGTCGTTCAGCGGCGAGAAGCGCAAGCTGTCCAAGCGCCTCAACACCGAGACGCGGCCCGACGAGGTCAACATCAACGCCGTGTCGATCGTTCTGCCCGATGAGGCGCAGAAGGTCCCGCAGTTCCTGGCGCGCAATAACTTCATGCAGACCCTGGGCCGGCGGCTGGGCCAGGTCTACCCCGAGACGCCCGTCCGCAGGTTCCTGACGATCATGGCCGCGTGCTCGATGATCCCCGCTGCCCTCACGGTGTTCATCACGGGCAACATGATCGGCTGCATTGTCGCGGCGGTGGTGGGGGGCTACATCCCGATGTTCGTCCTCAACGGCCGCTGTGCCAAGCGCGTTCGCGTGCTCACGCAGCAGTTACCCGAGGCGCTCGATTTCCTCTCGCGCATCATGCGGGCCGGCCACAGCTTGAGCACCGGCTTGCAGATGATGGGCGAAGAGCTGCCCGCGCCGCTCGCGACCGAATTCCGCAAGGCCTATGACCAGCACAGCCTCGGCCAGCCCCTCGAGGAAGCCCTCAAGGACATGGCCGCCCGCATTGATTCGACGGACTTCGCGTTCTTCGTCACCGCGGTGCTGATCCAGCGCCAAACCGGTGGCGACCTGTCGGAAGTCCTGAAGAACATCAGCCAATTGGTCCGCAGCCGACTGCGGCTGGGCCAGCAGGTGCGTGCCAAAACCGCCGAGGGACGTTTCACCGGCTACATCATGGCCGGCTTTCCGGTGGTCATGTTCGGCATCTGCTACTACCTGAACCCGGATCTCTACAGCGTCTTTTTCAACACCAGCACGGGAATGATCCTGCTGGGGACCGCCGGCGGCCTGACGCTGCTGGGCCTGTTCGTGATGAAGCAGATTGTGAAAGTAAAAGTGTGAAACGTCAGTTGTCAGTGGCCCGTTGTCAGTTGCCACCGATGGGCAAGACGACGCATGCCTGACAATTAACAACTGACAACTGACAACGGACCACTGACAACTGACCACTGACAAACTCAAATGGACGACCAACTCCTCCTCATCATCTGTGGCGCCGGGGCATTGGGCCTGATCGCATTCTTTGTGGTGCAGGTCATGTCGCAGCGCGGCGACGGGAAGCTGCGCGACCGCCTGAAGGGCAAGGGGGAGTTCGCGGCAACCGCCGCCACGCAGGCGAAGACGCCGCGGGCGGGGCTCAAGGAATTGGCGCAGCGCCTCGGGCAGCTCGCCGCCGAGCCCTTCATGCCCAAGACGCGCGAGAAGCAGTCGGGCCTGCGGGCCGACCTGGCGCGGGCGGGCGTCTATTCGACGTCCGCCGTCCGGGCCATGACCGGCGGCAAGGTGATCGGTTTGGGCGCGGGACTGGGCTTTGGATATCTGGTCGGCAGTGCAATGGGATACCCGCTGCTGGGCGTGACGATCCTTGGCCTGGGCGGCTACATGTCGCCCAAGATCTGGATGAAGATGCGCATCAAGTCGAACCAGCGCGCCCTCACCAACGGCCTCGCCGACGCCCTGGATCTCATGGTCGTCTGCATCGAAGCCGGCCTCACCGTGGACAGCGCGATGCAGCGCGTCGGCCAGGAATTGACGATGGCCCACCCCGCGCTCTCGCGGGAATTGAGCATCGCCCATATGGAAACCCGCGTGGGCCTCTCCCGCGCAGAATCATTGAAAAACCTCGGGCAGCGAACGGGCAACGTCGCGTTGCAGTCGCTTGCTTCGATGCTCATCCAGGCCGACCGCTTCGGCACGTCCGTCGCCCAGGCCCTGCGCGTCCACTGCGAGACGCTGCGCCTCAACCGCCAGATGGCCGCCGAGGAAAACGCGGCCAAGGCCTCGGTGAAGATGACCTTCCCGCTCGTGCTGTTCATCTTCCCCGCGACGTTCATCATCCTCGCCGGGCCGACGATCCTGAACCTCATGAACAGCGAGCTTTTCAAGTGATCCAACAGTCATAGACCGCAAAAGCCGACAAGTAGGAAAAGAAGGAGTCAGTCGCATGAAGAACACGAAAAAATTACAATGGCTGCTGGGCATGGCGGCAGGGGCCGCGATGCTGGCCGTCTCCGCCGGTTGCCACAAGAACGCTCCCCCGCCCACCGGCAACGCGCACGGCGAAGACTTCCGCCCGTCCTCGGAGGTTCGCGACACCAGGCGGGCCTTCGCAGTGCAGGCTTCCAACGGCGCACGCGCCGATGCGACCCTCCGCACCTACCACTTCGACGGCCCGCAGCTCAATTCCCTGGGCGAAGAGCGGCTGGACCTCATGACCCACAACAGCGAATCCGCCTCCCCCCTGGTGATCTACCTCGACCTCGTCCCCAGCGGCCCCGAAACGAGCAAGCGTCAGGAAGCGGTCGCAATCTTCCTGAAGGACCACGGCTTCAAGGACGATCAAGTGAGGTTGCAACTGGGCTACAACCCGCATTCGACCAGCTCCGCCGCCGGCTCCGTCGCGCCCGACCAAGGTGCCGCGCCCGCCAATGGCGGCCCCGCATCCCCGATGCCGCCCGCCGGCTATAGCCCCGCGGGCCCGGCCAATTCGGGCCGCTAGGCAGCGATTCGCTCACAAATGTCTTGTTCGCCGCGTCTTCCGGAGTGGAGAATTGGCGGCCAGCACGCCCACCCGGGGCAGGTCTTATGGACCTGCCCCGGTGTTTTGATGCGCCAATCGCTCAAAATTCATCCCCGGCGAATGTGCTTTTCCGTGGACCAGTTTGGCGTAACAGCCTACGATAATCCGTCGATATGATTCGGTGGCTCACTAATGGAAGTGCTGGATTTGTAAAATGATGCGTTCCGATGTCTTTTTCGTAACCTGTTCTCATGTGCTGCAAGAGAATGCGAATATCCGCGTTGTTTTCGTCGAGCCGGCAGGCCCACATCTCTTGGGTACCCTGGTCTGCGAGCACTGCCTTCGCAGCGAGCCACAATGGGCCGGCGAGTCGCCGACAGAAACCCTGCTTCTGATGCCAGAACGAAGTCTCAAGGCCCAGATCGCGGCCGCGAAGTCCGCAGGAACGGGCCGCCAACCTGGGAAGCCCGCGAATCAAGTGAAGGATGAGCCGCGATTTAGAGAAGCCTCGGAGTCGGGTTCATCCCCAAGTTTCCGCTCTCATAGCCGTGAGGCGATTGTGAAAGAGCGATAGTTCGCACCCACCCGATCCGGCGAAGCCGCCGAAAATGCGCCCCGCCGTTTCCCCCATTCTTTAATGGTCGCTTAATCTTCGATCTGGTATTTTGGTGCCTCGGCGGCGGATTCCCGGTCAAGTCAGCGTTCGGACGCAAAAACCCCATTCGAAGGAGGCACAAGATGTTCGAGCATCGTCGAACGAAGAAGGCCATCCAAAAATCGGCGCAAGCCGTGGTGGAAAGCCTGGAAACGCGGCGGCTTTTGTCGGTCTCCTTGAGTCATGGGGTTCTCAAAGTGACGGGCACGCACGGTGCCGACGTCATCTCCATCTCCGCCGACCCAACCACGCAGGGCATGGTTGACGTTTCGCTCAACGGGAAGATGTCCACGTTCTCCGTCTCGAAAATCAGCCGTGTCAAGATCAACGCCGGCGCGGGCAACGACATGGTGACCGAGGATGCTTCCATTACGGACGCCTCGAGCATGGTCGGCGGGGCGGGGAGCGATACGCTGGTCGCCGGCAGTGGCAGCGATTCCCTTGATGGCGGCGCGGGCAATGACTCGCTCGAAGGCGGTGCCGGCAACGACACCCTCACCGGCGGCACCGGCAACGACAGCCTCCAAGCCGGAGCCGGAAAGGATTCCCTTAGCGGCGGGGCGGGCAACGACACGCTCCAGGGCGGCGACGGCAATTGCGTGCTCGATGGCGGCAAAGGCACAGACCACGTCGGCTTCGCACCCGCCGCGGGGGTTCCCATCAGCCAGGTTCCCGCGGCCGTTGCCACGGGCCTTACCACCCTCGCCCAGGGCGCGACCATCACCACCGTCCAAACCTTCCACGACGACTCCCAGACCTACTACGGCACCGTCGTCTCCATCAACGGCGTAGACACCCGAATCGTCGTCGATTCCAAGGGCAACCCCGTCTCCAACAGCACTGACGACCACGGCGCACCCCAAACTGGGCCCGACGATCATGGCGGCGCGTTCGGTTCCGTCGTGAGCGTTGACACCGCGGCTAACAAGATCACGCTCAAAGTAACCTCCGAGCACGCCGCCGCGAAGCAAACCACGTTCACCGTCGGCACCGGCGCGACAATCACCGTGGACGGCGCGACCGCGACGCTGGCGAGCCTCACCGCCGGCACCTGGGTCGCCGTCCAGACTTCCTCCACCGACCCGACGACCGCAACGTCCATCATCGCCTTCGGCAAGCGCGTCGAAGGAACGGTGACCGCAGTCGATACCGCCGCCAATACCATCACCCTCACCGGCCACGATGGCGGGACCGCAACGACTTACAAAGTGCCCACGACCGCCACCATCACCTTCGACGGCGCGTCCGCGGCCCTCTCCGCCATCACGGTCGGTTCCGAAGCCCTGATCAAGCTCTCCGCGTCGGACGCGACGACGGCACTCAGCATCGATGCCGCGGCATTGCCGACCGGCGGTGACAACTCGGGCGGCGATCAGGGTGGTGATCCCGGTGGGCCTCCGCTTCCAATCGGCGGCGGGGGAGGCATCGGCGACGTGGGCCATCATGGCGGATCATTCGGTTCGGTCGTCAGCACCGACACGACCGCCAAAACCATCACCGTGTCGCTCCGCTCCGACTTCGGTCCTCCCACCCAGACCACGTTCACCCTTGCCACGGGCGCGACGGTGACGGTAGACGGCTCCGCGGCAACGCTCGCGAGCCTCGTCGCCGGGGAAAAGATCACCTGGACCGTGAGCGCGACCGACCCGACCATGCTGACCGCCATCTCGGCCGTCGGCGGCCGCGTTGTGGGGATCGTCTCGGCGGTGGATGCCACCGCGAAAACCATCACCCTCCAAGGCCACGAGGGCGATCCCGCCCAAACCTACACACTGACCAACGCCGCGGTCGTCACCGTAAGCGGCACAACGAGCACCCTCTCGTCCGTAACCGCAGGCATGATCGTCGAACTTCAACTGACCGCCGCCGACGCGACCAAAGCCCTGAGCCTAACGGCAGTCCCCGCGCCCATCGGCGGCCCGCCACATGACGGCGGTCCAGGCCCGGATGGCGGGGGGCAACACCCCTAATTCCAGCTAAGCTTCCAAAGCAAGAAGCCGGGACGATTGATAGCCAATCGTCCCGGCTTCACATGCTTCGTGGCTTCGTGCCTTCGTGGTTAAATCCCTCCGCTCCATCGTGAAAATTCCGCGTTAGTGGTGCTCATGCTCCTCGTGTTCCTCATGGCGTCCCTCAAAGCGCACGTGCCTATCCCGTTCGCGGCGTTCGTGTTCTTCCCGCATTTCGTGGTAACGATGGCCGTCGCGGTCCTCATAGTAGTAGTACGGGCCGTCATACCAGCCCCGGTCGTAGTATGTGGATTCGACGGCGACGGGCGCGGGCTCCTCCCGCGTATACACGTCGCAACCGCACAACCCCGCCATGCAGGCGAGCGTGGAACCGGCAAGAAACGTTCGAATTCCAAAGTACATAAGAACCTCCAAGCTTGGGTTTCCGTTCCCGTCGAGCCCGTGCAAGCGGGCCGAGCGTCTGATCGACCTGCAACGAGCAAACCTGGAGCCAGGACGTGAATTATCACACAAACTATTTTTGCAGTTGAAAGGGATGGATGGGAGCCGTTACATTACGACGATATGGTCGGTGGATATTTTTGGTGAGAATCTTTTCCGCCTGCCGACATAGGACTGACCGCTTGGCTTCCGGCGAGGGGAGCTGGAGCAACAAGACATGCATGCAGTCTCACTTATTTCCGCAATGATCTCCGGCGCCGTCCTCGTCTACTGTTCCTACCGCGCCGGTTCCGCCACCGACACCTCCCGCCCCCGCCGACGGCGCTTTCGGGCTTTT
>JAQGHP010000529.1 GCA_028288775.1 Phycisphaerales bacterium
CGATGGCTTTTCCCCCGCCTGATGCGCCCGTCAGATGCGTCGCTATGCCGCGTGCCGAGCGACGCGTCATGATCCCATGCCGGTGGACATCTCGCGCGTGCCGACACGTTCCGCGGCTCTTTTAACCCCCTTCTTCCGCGCGGCACGGACCGCTTGGTTCGTTCACCAAACGCAAAGCAGACAAATCTCGGTACCGATAAGACCGAAGCATTCCAGAAATATCGCCAGCGCATCGCCTTGGCCCGAAGCCTGTCCACGTTAATCCGGACTTTGTGGCGATCGTGGAGGATGCCTCAACCACGCGGAAGTTCGGCGGCCTGGGCCTTGGGCTCTTCTCTCGTGAAGAATTTAATCGAACTTTAAGGTGGGTCAGTTGGAGCAAAGTGTCGGGGCGATGGGCAAGGCACCTACCTTCACACCGTGCGGCTGCCGATGGCTCCGGTGCTTGAAAAAATGATGCCGGGGAGTGTAGAAAGGGGAGGTGGCCAACTTGAAATTGTGAGGTGAAAAAGACGATGGTTAGCATTCCAACCGAGCCCATCGGTAGCATTCCCCGGCCGCTCTCCCTCATCGAAGCGGTCGCCGCAGCGAAGGACGGCGCGGGGGCCGATCTGGATCCTCTTTACGAAGACGCGATTAGGGATACCATCGAGCGCTTTGAGGAGACGGGGTCGCCAGTAATCACTGACGGGGAACAGCGGAAGTATCATAACTTTTGGACGTACTGCGTTCACGGCCTTTCCAACACGTCCCCCGAGGGGTTTAAGATCCCCTTCTCCGCAGGCCACACTCGGCGCATGCCTCGCCTGACTTCCGGCCCCTTTCGTTATAAGCGCCGTGCCGATACCTATCTGGACATTGCCTTGCGATACGCGCATGTCCCGGTGAAGCAGGCCGTTATTTCGCCCTCGGCCTTGAGTCTCATGTACCCCGATGAGGAGCTGCCCGGCTATTCGCGGGAAGAGTTCCTGGCGGACCTCCTCCGGGAGCACGAAAGTGAAATGAGGAACTGCCTCGCGAAAGGCGCCCACAAAGTCCAGGTGGACTTCACCGAGGGGCGCCTTGCGGTAAAAATCGATCCGACGCTTAAACTTCTCCACGGTTTCATTGACCTGAATAACCTGGCACTTTCGCGATTTTCCGCCGAGGACCGAAAGCGCATCGGCATACACACATGTCCCGGAAGTGACCGGGACTCCACGCACAGCGGGGAAGCTGACTACGCGGAGCTCCTGCCCAGCCTCTTCGAATTGAAGGCGGGGAACTTTTACGTGGCGCTCGCCGGGGAAAAAGACCGCGTCCGGGTTCTAAAGATAATAAGCAAGTACCTGAAGCCCGATCAGCGCGTCTTCATCGGGGTGGTTTCGCCGATCGACCCTCGAATCGATACGCCTGAGGAGGTTAGAGACCGGGTGCTGGAAGCGGCGAAGTTCATCCCGCTCGATCAGTTTGGGACTTGCGATGATTGCGGATTCTCACCTTTTTGTGACGACACGACCACGACCCGAGAGACTGCCTTCGCGAAGATCCGATCCCGGGTTCTTGGCACCGCGCTCGCCGCCAAAGAATTGGGGACATGAACCGTGACCCAGCCCTCCGACGAAGAAAGCCTGCTACGTTCGGTAGCGATAAAGAACGCGAACAGCGTCTTTGCCGCGAGGCAGCGGGAGGAGGAGCTTCGCTCGCGCCTGGTAGCGATCGTCGAGTCGTCAGACGACGCGATAATCAGTAAGGACCTCAACGGAATCATCGGTACCTGGAACAGGGGCGCCGAGCGGATGTTTGGGTATGCGCCGGAAGAGGTCGTGGGAAAACCGGTCACCATTCTGATCCCCCCCGACCGACTGAATGAAGAGGTCAGCATTCTATCGAAGCTTAGGAGCGGCGAGCGAATCGACCATTACGAAACGATCCGCGTCCGGAAGGATGGAACATTTATAAACGTTTCGCTCTCGGTCGCGCCCATTCGGGACATTTCGGGAACCGTCATCGGGGCGTCCAAAATCGCGCGCGACGTCACGTTGCGAAAAAAAACGGAACTGGCCCTCCAGGTGAGCGAAGCGCGTCTTCGCGCAGTCGTCGAAGCGACGCCCGAATGCGTGAAGATCGTCTCCCCCGAAGGAGCTCTCATCTTCATGAACCAGGCGGGCCTCTGCATGATTGAGACGAAAGAGATGTCTTCCGTACAGGGGGCGTGCGTCTTTGATCTCATCGCATCCGAACACCGCAATGAGTGGATCCAGCGCCACGGCCGCATATGCGCAGGTGAGAAATTGTCCTGGGAATTCGAGCTCATTGGCTTGGGCGGGACAAGGAGGTGGATGGAGACACATGCTGTGCCGCTTCCGCTTCCGGATGGACGGACCGCCCAGCTCGCGGTCACGCGCGAGATCACGGCACGGAAGGTTGCGGAGGTCGAACGGGAAGAGCTCTTACTGAGTGAGCGAGCGGCGAGGACCGAAGCGGAACGCGTAAGTCTCGTTAAAGACGAGTTCCTGGCCACGCTATCCCACGAACTTAGAACGCCCTTAAACGCCATTCTCGGTTGGTCTCAGATTCTTGGAAGTCCGAGCGTGAGTGAAGAAGAGCTGAAGGAAGGGCTTTCGGTCATCGAACGAAACGCCCGGGTGCAGACGAAGCTTATAGAAGACCTCCTCGATATGAGCCGAATCGTCTCCGGGAAGATACGCCTTGACGTGCAAAGCGTCGACCTCCAGGACGTGGTAAAGGCGGCGGTGGCCTCGGTGCGGCACTCCGCGGACTCTAAGGAAATTAAGCTCCAGGTCGTCATCGACCCCATGGCGGGGCCGGTAAGGGGCGATCCGAGTCGGCTACAGCAATGTGTTTGGAATCTCTTGTCGAACGCCATAAAGTTCACGCCGAAAGGTGGAAAAGTTTACGTCGCACTCGAGCGGGTGAACAGTCACCTGGAAGTGTGCGTCGTGGATAACGGACAGGGAATTAAGCCCGAGTTTCTCCCGCACGTCTTCGAGCGTTTCCGTCAGGCTGATGGTTCCACGACACGCGCCCATGGCGGACTGGGGCTTGGCCTTTCCATCGTCAAGCAACTGGTAGAGCTACACGGCGGCGCTGTACGGGCCAAAAGTGCCGGCGAAGGCAAGGGCGCTACGTTTTGTATTGAGCTCCCGCTCATGGTCGTCTTCGACGCCGCGCCCGAAGCGCCGCGCCAGCACCCGCAGCGCATACCTGCCAGAAACGAGGTCTTTGACCACCCTTCGCTCAAGGGCCTAACGGTGCTCGTCGTAGACGACGAACCTGACGCACGACAATTGATTCAGCGGGTCCTGGAAGAATGCGGCGCGCGAGTTCTGCTCGCCTGCTCGGCGAAAGAAGGATTCGAAGTTCTCCGGCGTGAACGGCCCCACATGCTCGTCAGTGACATAGGCATGCCGGGTGAAGATGGCTATGAATTCATCCGCCGAGTGCGGAGTCTTTCTGACGACGAGGGCGGGCGGACACCCGCTGCCGCTCTCACGGCGTTCGCCCGCGCGGAAGACAGGACTCGCGCGCTTCGAGCAGGGTATCAAACTCACGTGGTGAAACCCGTGGAGCCTACGGAGCTTTCGGCGGTCGTCGCGAGCCTCGCTCAACGCCGCTAATGCGCGCGGCGCATCGCTTCATCACGAGGCGGAGTCAACGAATCGCCATATCGTTCGTTTTGTTGTCAGCGGAAGACTGGAGTTTTGTCGCAGCCCACGTAAAATCTCAGCATCGTCCGGCGGCGGACTGAGATGTCGATAGCGCCTGAAATCGCTGCGCTCCCAGACGTTGGAAAAATTTTGTTCCCGTAGCTCAATTGGATAGAGCGTCGGCCTCCGAAGCCGAAGGTTGTAGGTTCGAGCCCCACCGGGAACATTTTCGTTTTTGCCCCATCTACCCCAAACCCCCAGTCCATCCGATCCGGCGCACTGCGAATTGACCGGTACCAATTAATACCGAAACAATTCGTGAACGTCGACGTAGAGGATGGGGGGGCTGGGTCGTGGCAAGCTTGCGACTTGCAGCATCTAAGGTTTATTGCCGCATTATTGCAATCCTTGCAGGAAGTCGGTATCTTACCAGCGGCAGGGTTCTCGGGTTAATGACCCACGTCTTTTTGAGCAACGAGCTAGGGCTTCGATCGACCATCTGCGCTTGCGGCGGATGAACGCATCTCGGCGTCGCAGTGCGTAATGCGATCGAGGGGATAGGCTCGGGAGAGTAGAATGTCTCCGCGTGAATATTGCAGAGCCGTGGGAGGCGGATTGGTGCTGGCCATCTTCTGGTCGGTGTTCGTACTCGTCCTGACTGGCCAATATCGCGATATTCTCCCCGAGCCCGCGCGGCCGGAATATAGCCGCATGGAAACTTCGGCCTCAGACCTTGCCGCCGCGAAGATCGCCGCGGGTACTCCCACGCTCGTCAAGCCGATGACCTCGGGCACGTCCAGCGCTCTCGCGCAGGCCGAGACTCCGGGTCAGCGCCGCATGGCCCCAAGCCTCTCGATCTTCGGAAAATCCGGCCGCCAGACAAGCATCCTGGAAGCCATCGGCCGGGCCGACACTACCTCCAAGCAGTAGCAGACCACTCCCATCAAAGTGTGAATGCGCCCGCGGCCTACGCGAAGTCCAGTTCCGCTTCCGCCCACGTTCTGTTCAGGAACGGACAGAGAGTGGATTCCGATTGAACTTCCTCGCATTTCCTCTGTGCTCTTTGTGGCCTCTGTGCCCTTTGTGCCTCGGCGGGTTCGTCTCCTGAAAGACTGCAAACCTGCCTTTTCAACGTCCGGCACAGCGATTCGTACTATCCGATGGAGGCGCTCGGAAATTGACTTGTTCCGCGCGTGCCTACAATGGTCCTGCGAATTACGAATTTACTCCGGAGGAAACCCATGTCCGTTCGCAAACTGCTTGCTGCCGTCGGCGCGTTCGCGCTGGCGGGTGTTGTTTTGGCGGGCCCACCGCCCGCGGTGAATGTGGTGAAAGAGCCGACCAAGGAGCCCGCCGTGGCCGAAAATGCCAAGCCCGCCGGCCCGCTCGACTTTGCGGTGAAGGACATCGACGGCAAGGACACGAAGCTCGACCAATACAAGGGCAAGGTGGTCTTGATCGTCAACGTCGCCAGCAAGTGCGGGTTTACGCCGCAGTACAAGGGACTCGAAGCTCTTTACAAGTAGTACGCCGACCAGGGTTTGGTCGTCGTCGGCTTCCCCGCCAACGACTTCGGCCACCAGGAGCCGGGTACCAACGAAGAGATCAAGACCTTCTGCACGAGCAAATACGACGTGACCTTCCCCATGATGGGCAAGGTTGCGGTGGTCGGCGACGAGAAGGCCCCGCTCTACAAGTACCTGACCGAAAAGCCCACCGCCGGCGATTTCGCCGGGGAGATCGGCTGGAACTTCACCAAGTTCCTGGTAGACCGCAACGGCAACCTCATCGCCCGCTGGGCCAGCCAAACCAAGCCCGAGGACAAGCAGGTGAGCGACGAGATTGAAAAGGCCCTGGCCGCGAAGGCAGAGAAGAAGTAACCGGCGCAAAGCCGACAAAGGGATAAACCGCCGGACGCCAGGGAATTAGTTCCCTGGCGTCTTGCCATTCAAGGCTCACCACCGAGACACGAAGGGAGCGGGGAGTGCCCTGCCCGCCGTGCCGCTTGGATTGTGGATGGTTTCTTGGCTTGTGAAGATAAGAATTGAACCGCCAAGGCGCCAAGACGCCAAAAGAAAACGGGGGAAATCGAATGCAGAGACGCAGAGACGCGGAGGTGGGAGGGAGAGAGGAAATATTTGTGCGTGCTCAGGATTTCGGGAAGAGCCTGCATTCCACCAATCAATTTCCTCTGCGTTTTCCTCTGCGCCTCGGCGTCTCTGCGTTCAATTCGGTCCCCATTCCCCCTTGGCGTCTTGGCGCCTTGGCGGTTCAACAATCCTTCCCATTTGCTCAAGCGGGATCATATCTCAGGCACGTCTCCGGAGTGAGTCCTCCGCGTTAGTGCCCGAAAGTCTTCCGCAAATACTCAATGCTCTTCATCGCGATCGTCTGCGCGTCCGGCGAATAATCGAACACCTCCACCGAAACATATCCCGCATACTTCGCATCGCGCAGCGCTTTCGCGATCGGCACGAAATCCACCTCGCCGAACCCCGGCCCGCGCAGGTTCGGATCGTTGGCGTGGAAGTGGGCGAGCGCCGCCGCATTCTCAGCGATGATCTGCGGGATCGGCTTCTTCTCCGCGCTCATCGCCTTCACGTCCAGGTGCAGTCGACATGCCGGGTGCCCCACGGCCTCGATAAACCGTGCCGTCTCTTCGGCACTCGTGAGGAAATTCGTCTCGGCCAAAGTCAGCGGCTCCATCGCGATCGTCACCCCGAGCGGCCCGGCGACCTCGCACACCCGCCGCACGCCTTCCGCCGCCCGCGCGAAACCATCCTCATACCGCTCCCCGTCCGCAATGCTCCGCTGCTTGGGGCTTCCCCACACCATGATCGTGCCGGCCATCGCCGCACAAAGGCGGGCGAGGTGCTGCGCAAACGCGACCGTCTGCCCGCGCACGCCGTCGTCCGCGGTCGTGAGATGCATCCCTGCCGGCTTGACGAGCAGCCAATGCAGGCCGATCACATCCAGCCCCGCCGCTCGCGCGGTCTTCCCCACTTTGGTCGCGGCAGCTTCGGTGATTTGCCGGGGGTCTTCGTTCAGCGTAAACGGCGCAATCTCCACCCCCTGATAACCCGCCGCCGCGATCGCGTCGCACGTCGCCGGGAACTCCCATCCTTGCCAAGTTTCGTTGCAAATGCCGAATTTCATAAACAATCCATACCGAACTTCCCGGCATGCCGCCACTCATCCTCGCATTTCCTGAACCCTGAACCCTGAACCCTGTCACCGAGTGCTTGGGTCAGCCCAGTCTTTTGCGGATGCGGGACTTGGCGGCATCCGGAAGGCCGCACGGCGCGCCCAGCATCCGCGAATGCTCGGCCAGATGGAGAAGCTTGTTGAGAAACGCCATGCTGGCGCGGAAGCGGCGGCATTTGGGGCAGATCGCCAGGTGGATCGAAAGCCCGCCTCTTTCGGACCGCGAAAGCTTTCGGTCGATCGAGTGAGAGACCAGCCGCGTGGCGTCGCGGCACGTCGCGTTCCAGAGCCGAAGATGCCGCCAAAGCCGGATCATCGACCGGCCGAGGTTCCGAACCAGTTGAGGGTCAGGCATTGGCGCAGGCGGGATCGGGCGCGGTGCAGCATGGTCCAGACGTTGGCAGCCGACACGCCCAGTTCCTGGCAGAGCACTTCGGTTTCGACGCCTTCGGCTTCGCGCAGCCAGAACATCTCGGCGACGCGTCCGGGCAACTTGGTCAGGCAGTCCGCCAGCACATCGCGGAACTCGGCACGTTCGAGCAACGAATGCGGATCACCCCTCCAGGCCGGCACGGCGACTTTCCACGCGCCGCGATCGTCAAAAAGATCGGGCGAATTGGCTTCATCATATGCGGCATGTGAACGGCCACGCGAAGACTTGCGGAAGTGATCCACGATTTTGTGCCGCAGAATTCCGATGAGCCACGTGCGCTGCGCGGACCGCGCCGAAAACCCATCCTTACCCGCCAACGCCGCCAGCAACGTCTCCTGCACCAAATCCTCGGCGACCTCGCTGCGCCGCACGCGCAGCAGGGCGTAGCCGTAGAGCGCGTCGCCATGGTCGTCGAGCCACTGCTCGGCGGGCGAGGGCGAAACGGGATCCGACAACGTTGCTGATGCGTGCATCGGGCCTCCTACTTGTCGCCGCACGGGGAATCGCCGCGGTCAGTCATGGCTTACCGACCCGTGAGAGAAAATATTCCCTCCGATCCCTGGACGATCTCCGAAGAAAAAACCCGGCGCGAGAAAAAGGGGTGTAAGGAATCCAAGTAACCCCCGACCAACCGACCGACATCAAGGGGGTTATTCATCCTTCAAAGGAGAAAGTGATGCGTGATTCTGTTTCGCGGCAGCTGGCGGTTTCGACCAACGCGTCGGCCCGCAGAACCGTTCGCGGTCGGCTCGCCCAGGCTTCGCACGCCTTCGCGCCCGAACCGCTCGAGGCGAGAAAAATGCTTTCGGTCAGTCCGCACGCCGGCCTCGACGTAGAGGCGTCCCGCGGCGATACGGTGGTCTATGTGGAAAGCAACAACGCCGCTCCGGGAAAAAATGCAGTCCTGGGTTTTCGACGCGATCCGGTGACCGGCAGCCTGACAGAGCTTCCCGCCGGCCCATTTCTCACCGGCGGCACCGGCTTCGCCAACGGCAACGCCGGCCTTGGCCCCGACGATTCCGACCACGAACTGGCAACCAGCAGCGACGGCCATTTCCTCTTTGCCATCAACCAGGGGAGCAACGACGTTTCCGTCGTCCGCATTCACAAGAACGGCAATCTCACTCTGGTCGGCGGCAAGTCGTTTTCCTCCGGCGGCGTGCAACCCGTCAGCATCGGCGTCGCGGGTGATAAGATTTATGTCACCAATCGCGGAGACGAACTCCAGGGCCATCTCGGCACCATCCCCGGCAACTACGTCGGATTTCGCGTACACCACAACGGTTCCCTGACCGCCATCCCAGGCGCTAACGTCACCCTCCCACAAGGCTTGTCGGCGGCGCAATCGCTGGTCTCCCCGGACGGGAAATTTCTCTTCGGCGACAACTTCACTCCCCCGCCGCTGCTGAATGTGACGTCCGCCAATACGATCGACCCATTCGTCATAGGCGATTCCGGCCAGCTTACGCCCGCTCCCGGCGGCGCTGTGGGCGCTCCGGTCAGTCCGCCGCTGGTGCTCGGGCTGGCCAATCATCCGACCCTGCGGATCATCTATGCTGGCCTCACGGCCGCAGGTAAAGTGGGCGTTTTCACTTACGACAGCACCGGCGCGGTGACGTTCCGTACGTCCGTGCCCGATCAGGGCAACGGCGTCTGCTGGACCACGGTAAGCGCGGACGGCAAATTCCTCTATGTCGCCAATTCCGGCAGCGACGACATCGGCGTCTATTCGCTTGCCGACCCGCTCAATCCCGTTCAAATCCAGGAATTCAACCTTGGCGGCCCCAAGAAGCCCGCAGGGGACACTACCCCCGGCAACAAGACCGTGGATTTCCAGATTGCCCTCGACCCCAGCGGGAAAAACCTGTTCGTCGTGAACCACGAAACCGCCCCCGACCCAGGGTTCGCGGGCGGCAACCAGCTTCACGCCCTGCAAATCGCCGCCGACGGGACGGTCTCCGAGCCGTCGGCGTCGCCGACGATCTTCTCGGAAACAGAAGTCCCGGCGACCGCCCACCCGCAAGGCGTTGTGGTCATAACGCTTGGTGATTCCAAAGATCGGCACGATGAGCGGTAGGCACTTGGAAGTAAAAAGTAGAAAGTAAAAAGGCAAAAGTGGAGGATTCCTGACGGCTTCCGCCACTTTTGCCTTTTTACTTTTTACTTTTTACTTCCCCCGAACCCTGAACCCTTTTTAATTGCCAAACTCATCAACCATGCGGATAATCATTGGTCGTTGTTCCACACCCGAGGATCCGCACAAGGAACCGCTTCATGACCATTGATACGAAGATCGGCCAGCCCGCCGAGAACGCCGACATTGACCGTGACGCCGCCCAACCTCAGATCCACATCGAGGAGCGCCGGCTCACGCTGATCGATTACCTGCGCACCTGCATCAAGATCAACGGCTCGGACGTTCACCTCCAGGCGGGTTCAACTCCCATGATCCGCGTGGACGGGCGCGCCCGCTTCCTCGATTGCGCGCCGCCCCCCGATGAGCTGATGAAGGAATACGTCGACGCGATCATGGCCGCGCAGGCCGACCCACAGGAAAAGCGGGACCTCCTTGAACACAAAGGTTCGGTCGACATCGCCTTCCCGATGCCCGACAAGAGCGCCCGTTTCCGCGTGAACATCTTCCACAGCCGCGAACGCTACGCGATCGTCATGCGGCGAATCGTGGCGAAGATCCCCAACTTCACCGACCTGAGCCTGCCGCCTCAGGTCGAAGGCCTGGCCGACCATCACCGCGGAATTATCATCGTCTCGGGCACGACCGGCTCGGGGAAATCGACCACCCTTGCCGCCATCATCGGCAAGATCAACCGCACGCGCAACGAGCGCATCATCACCGTCGAAGACCCCGTCGAGTACCAGCACGAAAATGCCAAGAGCCTTGTCAGCCAGGTCGAGGTCGGCAGCGACTCCGAGAGTTACGAGTACGCCCTCCGCGCGATGATGCGCCAGGACCCCGACACGATCCTCATCGGCGAAATTCGCGACAGCTTCTCCCTGACCACCGCCCTCCGCGCCGCCGACACGGGTCACCTGGTCTTCACCACCGTCCACGCCACCAACGCCCCGATGACCGTCGAGCGTATGGTGTCGCTGTTCCACCCGGATCAGAAGGAGCTTCAGCAGACGCAGCTAGGGCTGAACCTCATCGCGGTGATGACCCAGCGCCTCGCCAAACGCCGCGACGGCAAGGGGCGCATCCCGGTCGTCGAAATCATGATGGCCACGCCGCTGGTGCGCAAATACATCCTCGAAGGCGAGTTCGAAAAACTAAAAGCCTGCGTCGGCAACCGCGAGTCCGGCAGCCAAAGCTTCGACCAGCACCTGACCGAGCTGTTCCAAAAACAGACCATCGACGTCTCCGAAGCCAAACGTCTGGCGAGCAACGTCGACGCCCTCAACCTCGCCCTCCGCGGGATCAGCAACAGCGACACGCGGCTTCGATAGTGGGCAGTTGCTGTTGCTGGTTGCTGGTTGCCGGTTCGTCGGGACACGGGCGAACATGCT
>JAQGHP010000531.1 GCA_028288775.1 Phycisphaerales bacterium
TCACCGTCGGCCAGCTTCACTCCGTCAGCGGCACCATGGCGCTGAGCGAAACCGGTTCGGTCGAAGCCGAGCGGCTGGCCATCTCGGAGATCAATAAGGCGGGCGGAGTGCTCGGCCGCCAGATCAAGATTGTCCAGGAAGACGGGGCGAGCGACTGGCCCACATTCGCCGAGAAGGCGAAAAAGCTGCTGGTCCAAGACAAGGCCGCGGCGGTCTTCGGGTGTTGGACATCGGCGTCGCGCAAGGCGGTGCTCCCGGTCTTCGAGAAGGAGAACGGGATGCTCTACTACCCGACCTTCTACGAGGGCCTCGAGGCTTCCAAGAACGTGATCTATACGGGCCAGGAAGCGACGCAGCAGATCATCTGGGGCTTGAACTGGGCGAATAAGGAGAAGGCCTGTAAGACGTTCTTTCTCATCGGGTCGGATTACATCTGGCCGCGAACCTCGAACAAAATCGCCCGGTTCCATATCGAGCGCTACCTGAAGGATTGCAAGGTGGTCGGCGAGGAATACTACCCGCTCGGCTATACCGAGTTTCAATCCCTCATTAACAAGGTGAAGCTCGCCAAGCCCAACTGCATTTATTCGATCATCGTCGGCGGGTCGAACGTCTCCTGGTACAAGCAGCTCAAAGCCGCCGGTATCACCGGCGAATCGCTGGCGAAGAAGAAGCAGATCCTTCTCACCATCTCGACCACGGAAGACGAAGTTCGTGGCATCGGCGGTGAAAACGTCGCGGGCTTCTACGCCTGCATGAAGTACTTCCAGAGTCTCGACAACCCCAATAACAAGGCATTCGTTCCTGCCTTCAAGGCAATGTGGGGCAAGGACTCGGTCATCGGCGACGTGAGCCAGGCCGCGTACCTCGGGCCGTGGCTGTGGAAGGCCACGGTCGAGAAGGCCGGCAGCTTCGACATCGACAAGATCGCCGCCGCCTCGGAAGGCGTGGAGTTCAAGGGGGCGCCCGAAGGGTACGTCCGCATCCACAAGAACCATCACCTCTGGTCCAAAGCCCGCATCGGCGAGATGCGAGCCGACGGCCAGTACAACGTGATCGCGGAATCCCCCGATCTGATCGAACCCAATCCGTTCCCCAAGGGCTATCAGTAAATCCCGTCCGGCCACGGACGAGTGCGCTCTCCCGCCCGCGCCGCCTGGGCGCGGGCGGGGGACGCATCCGTTACCGGAGGTTTGGAGATCCTTCGTGTCATGGGACTTCGGCGGGCTCAGTGGAGCCTGCCTCGTCCATGGACCCGCCATTGTGGTGCAGGCTTTCAGCCTGCAATCGCAGGCTTAAAGCCTGCACCACAATACTCTGCCGCCAGAGCGGAAGAACACGGGCGTGCCGCCCGCGCCACGAGTTTCGTGGCAAAATCATCGGAGAAATAAGCCGTGCCCTTGATACTCGCAACAAGCTTCGCCGAGCTCAAAGACATCTTCCTGATGCAGGGCTTCGCGGGCTTCAGTCTCTTCGCGGTGTTCCTGCTCATGGCGCTGGGCCTGGCCATCATCTTCGGACAGATGAAGGTAATCAATATGGCGCACGGCGAGTTCCTCACCGTCGGCGCCTACGTGACCGTTTTCCTCTCGCATATGGTCACGGACCATGCCCCGAAGATGCTGCCATATTACTTCCCGGTGGCGATCGTTTGCGCGTTCGTCGTCGCCTTCATACTCGGCTACATCGTCGAAATCGGCCTTGTCAAATATCTCTATAATCGTCCCCTCGACACGCTCCTGGCCACATGGGGCCTGAGCATGATTCTTCAGCAGGCGTGCCGCTCGATCTTTGGCGCGCGGGAAGACACCGCCACGCTCCCCGACTGGATGATGGGCTCGTGGTCGCCCTCCGAGGGGCTGGACATCCCGATCAACGGAATGTTCCTCCTCGCGCTGGCCATTGTGATGGTGGTGCTCGTCTATTTCCTGATGTACCGCTCGCGGTGGGGCCTGAAGGTGCGGGCGACGATGCAGAACCGCGCCATGGCCGGGGCGGTGGGCATCAACACCAAGAGCGTTGACCGCATCACCTTCGCCCTGGGCTGCGGCCTGGCGGGAATCGCGGGTGCGGCCTTTACCACCATCGGCTCGGTCTCGCCCTCCGCGGGAAGTCTCTACATCGTCGATACCTTCATCGTGGTCGTCTTCGGCGGGGCCGCGAGCCTCCTGGGCACGGTCCTCTCGGCGTTCACCATCGCGCAGTCGCAGTCGATTCTGGAATTTTTCCTTACCGGCGTGCTGGCCAAAATCTTCGTGCTCGTGGGCGTAATCATCATTCTGATGATCCGCCCGCAAGGTCTCATCGCCTCGAAGGTTCGCAAGTGATGTCCACTGCCGATGCGCTCCGGAATTGAGTGAACCGGAATTGTGTGAAAAGGAATTTGAGCAATGCATACGTTGTATAACAGGGCTCTGGGCGGAAAGTCGGGGACAGTGGGGCTGGCCCTCCTCTGCATCGTGCTGTTCCTCGTGTTCCCGCTGTCGCTGGACAATTTCCGGCTCAACATGATGAGCAAGTACCTCAGCTACGCCTTCGTGGCGGTGGGCCTGGTGCTCTGCTGGGGAAACGGGGGGATCTTGAGTCTCGGCCAGGGCCTCTTCTGGGGCTTCGGCGGCTATTGCATGGCGGCCTTTCTCAAGCTCGAAGCGGCCCACAACATTGCCGCCGAATCCGGGAGCGACCAGATCCGCGCCCTCACCACCGTCGGCCTTCCCGACTTCATGGACTGGAACCAGATCACCTCACTGCCTTACATCTGGTATCCATTCAAGAGCTTCCCCCTGACGATCATTCTCGTCTTCCTCGTGCCGACGCTTCTGGCGTACATCATCGGCACCGCCATGTTCAAACGGCGGGTGGGCGGCGTCTACTTCGCACTTATCACCCAGGCGCTCTGCTGGATCATGGAAATCTCGTTCGTTACCCGCCAGGGCTGGACGGGCGGCATCAACGGCATCACCGATCTGCGCACGTGCCTCGGGTGGGACATTCGCACCAAATCCGCGCAGATCACGCTCTATTTTCTGACGAGCATTTTTCTCATCGCGTGCATTCTCGTCGGGCGCTTCATCCTTTCGATCAAACTCGGCCGCATCCTGGTGGCGATGCGCGACGGCGAAGATCGCGTGCGTTTCTCAGGCTACAGCGTGTCGAAGCTGAAGACGTTTATCTTCTGCGTCGCCGCGGCCATGTCGGCGATGGGCGGGGCGCTGTTCGTGCTGAACGTCGGCTTCATGTCGCCGAAATTGGTGACGATCGAGCCGTCGATTTACATGGTGATCTTCTGTGCGGTGGGCGGGCGCAATTCGCTGATCGGCGCGGTGTATGGCGCGATCCTCGTCAGCTATGGGAAGACATACTTCTCGGAGATGTTCCCGAACCTCTGGTACTTCCTGATGGGCGGCGTCTTCATCCTGGTGACGCGCTTCTTCCCGGACGGGCTTGCCGGGGCGGTTGATCGTTTCGGTCCGATGCTCGGCAAGAAGATTTTCTCCATGATCGGCCGGGCCCAGCAGAATTTCCCCGCCGTGGTGCCCGTCACCATAGAGGCAAACGAGGGTCATTAATATGAGCGCAGCAGCAGAGTTGGAAATTAAGGATCTCACTGTCTCCTTCGACGGCTTCAAAGCGGTCGATAACTTCACCTTCTCCGTCGAGCACGAGGAGCTGCGCGTGGTCATCGGCCCCAACGGGGCAGGCAAGACCACGCTCCTCGACCTCATCTGCGGCAAGACCCGGCCCACGGGCGGTAGCATCCGGTTCAAGGGCCGCGAGCTTTCCAAGATGCAGGAAAACTCGATCGTGCGGCAGGGCGTGGGGCGCAAGTTCCAAACCCCTTCCATCTACCCCAAGCTGACGGTCTTCGAAAATTTGGAAATCTCCTTCCCGCGCGGGCGGGGCATCTGGGGCTCTCTCTTTTTCAAGCAGACCGATGACGTCCGCGAGCGGATCAATGAGGTGGCCCGCGATACGTATTTGTCCGATCACCTCCACACGTCCGCCGAGCACCTGAGCCACGGGCAAAAGCAGTGGCTCGAGATTGGAATGGTGCTGATCGCCGACCCGAAGCTCATGTTGCTCGACGAGCCCGTGGCCGGCATGAGCGTGCGCGAGCGGCAGCAGACCGCCGACCTGCTCAAGCGGATCTGCAAGGGCCGCTCGGTGGTGGTCATCGAACACGACATGAATTTCGTCAAGGAAATCGCCCACAAAGTGACCGTGATGCACCAGGGAAAGATGCTGGTCGAAGGTTCAATGGACGAAGTTCAGGCCAACGAGAAGGTGCGGGAAGTCTATCTGGGCCATTGATCGCAGGGTGCGAGTAAAGGGAAGTTAGCCGGGAGAACAAGCATGCTCGACGTCAAGAATCTTCAAGTCGCCTACGGCGAAAGCCAAATCATCAACCAGTTGTCGTTCTCGGTCGCGAAGAAGGAAACGCTCGCGATCATGGGCCGCAACGGTATGGGCAAGACCACGCTCATGAAAGCCCTAATCGGGATTCTGAAGTGCAGGCAGGGGAGCGTCGAGATCGACGGCCTCGACGTGGCCAAGTTCGACAGCTTCAAGCGGGTCGGCAGCGGCCTGGCGTACGTGCCGCAGGGCCGGCAAATCTTTCCCACCCTCAGCGTCGAAGACAATATCCGCACCGGCCTCTCTTCGGTCGGAAAACGGAAGATCGACGACTGGATCTACACGCTCTTCCCAGTCCTCAAAGACATGCGCCGCCGACGCGGCGGCAATCTTTCCGGCGGGCAACAACAGCAACTCGCCATCGCCCGCGCGCTCGTCTCCGAGCCAAAGGTGCTGCTGCTGGATGAGCCGACTGAAGGCATTCAGCCGTCGATCATCAAGGACATCGCGCGGATGCTCAACGAGATCAAAAAGCTGCGCGACATTACGATCGTGGTCTCCGAGCAGGTCCTGAGCTTCACGCTCGAAATTGCTGATCGCATCCTCGTCATGGAAGGCGGCCGCTTCGTACATGAAGACCTGCGGGCGAACGTGGACGAGGCGAAAATTCATCAGTATTTGGCCGTGTAACCCTCCGGCAAGTCGACGAAAGTTTATCGGACTGTCGCGAAATCGACCCGAAAATTGCGGGAATTTGACGAGCGGCGTACTCTCCCCGCGGATGAACGGTAGTCTGTGAAAGGAGGCCATTGTCATGGCTCACCAAGTAGTACGTCGCACGATCAAGGTCCGCCATTCCCCGCGTCCGGCCAAGGGCCGCAAGGCCCCGGCGGGCGGGTTCGCCGCGCTCCTGTCGCGCCTCAACGACGCCAGCGCACGGCTGCAACGCTCGCGACCCCGGCGCGGGATGGCGTAAATAGAGCGTCCGTGGATTTTGGTTTCGAAGATCGTGCAAAAGAGAACAGCCCGCGGCGCACGCCGCGGGCTGTTTCGATTCATGCTCCTTCATCCCTCGGCGGCCGAGTAAGAAAAGGCTGCGACTTGGTGCCGCGCGCGATATATCCCGCGACAATTTCTTCCGCGTGTCGCCGGGCATCTTCGGAGCCCGGAGCGAATTTCCCGAATTCTCCACTATCGCGAAATTGTTTTGCGATATACGGACTGTAGACCAATTCGGCGCGCCAGTTTACCAGTCGGTTCGACGGCATTGTGATTCGGATAAATCGCTTTGACTTTCGATGACGCCCGACCACGGTAACGTTTGTGCCGCCATATCCCCACATGAATTCGTATACGAAGACTTTGGCCCCGGGCGCGAAGTGCTTGGTTCCGCGGCGTGTTTCCGCACCGCCCGGGCCGTAGCGATGCTCCATGGCAACATTCGCGGCAACACCCCAAACGGGGGCATCATCGCCCTCGACGGTCTTGGGTGCGACTCCGACCGGAATGTTGTCGCCGCGGCTGGGGCGATGATGGAAGAGGCGTAGGAAGAACGCCAGGAGTTTCATGGTCGACTCGGGTCGCTCCGATTCATATGTCGCAAATCAATTTCGAGGTTACGCCCACGCCGGCTCGCAAGCGTAAGGCCAATTATCCCGATTGCGATGTGAACGGCGACCATCGGCCATATGCTCGCCGGCATCGTGAAGAGGATATCCTGGTTGAGCGTAGTCAGATCGCGATACGCGATGCCATAGCGGTCCCAGGCGTTGAAGTGATCGAGCAGGATGCCGTTGAGCGAGAGGAGGGGATGGGGGGCGGTGAGCAGGACGGGGGCGGATTGGCCGGTGAGGAGGTGGCTGAGCCACACGGGCCAGGTGAGCCAGGCCAGGGCGAGAGCCGCGGTAAGGGCGGCTGCAAATATCGGATGCAGGCCAGTCGCGTTCAGCAAGCCGGCGAAACCGGCAAGTGCGAACACCCACGCGGCCAGGACGAGTCCGCAACGGAATGCCTCCGAAAGATTGATCGATCCCGCGATAAGCCAGACGAGCCAGACGCCCAAGGTCAGTGCAGCGACCGCGATGAGCCGTGCGCGGAATGTTTTTTCAGAGAGAGCGAACGCGGGCGTGAGAAACGGAACCAGCAACATGGGGCCGAAAAACAGTCCCAGGGTTGCGCCGGAAGGCGCTATTTTTGAGGGCGTCGATTCCGATGTCGCGGCGAAAAATGATCCACCAGACGCGAAGTAGCACGCGAGCGTGATGGCCGCCGCAAGCGCGAACGGCACCGCGGCGGCGAAGGCGAGGTGGGCGGGGAAACGCGTGGATACGCGGGCGGCGGAGTTCATTGCCAGCCGCCATGCGACGGTCGCGCTCTGGTCCCCTCTCCCTTGTACTCGGGGGAGAGGGATAGGGTGAGGGGCGGAACGTCGAACTGCGTTTTCATTGGTGAACGCGCACTCTTACGCTCGGCTCCTCACCCCTGCCGTCGCCCCCGGGTACAGGGAGAGGGAGAAACTCACGAGCCGTTGGCCCCCGGCCGCGGGGTGGTCAGGTCCTGGTACTCTTTTTCCAACTTGTCGATCGCGCGCTGGATGCGGTCGGCTTCGTCGATCAGGCGTTGCTGTTCGCGGCGCAAGTTTCCGATCACCTCGTAATGCGCCTCGGCGGCCTCGCGTAGGGCGGCGCCGTGGGGGGAGACTTTTTTCTCCCAGTATTGCTGCATGTTTTTCAGAAGCTTTTCGTCGAGCTGCACGTCGGAAAGGGGTTGCCCGGTGGAAGCGGCCGGCGGAGCCGCGGCCTTGTCCGGCGGCGTGGCCAAGGCCGTTTGGGCGTCGGCATGCGCGACGATTTTTGAGGCGTCCACTTTGGGGGCGTCGGGCTTGGCGGCGGGCGCGGCGTTATCCGCGGCCTTGGGGTCTTTGCCGCCGGTGGGCTCGATGATCATCCAGACCCGCGTGCCCGTCTTGGGCATCAGGTCGGGGTTGCGTTCCCATTCGAGCGACTCGTTGGCGCTGCTGGCCAGGTCTGGGATGTCGATGAGCGTGAGGTCGAAGTTCACCACGCTCGCCACGTATCCCGTCACGTCCGCGGCGAACTTGCCATCGGGCATCACGCGCGACCCCGTGAACACCCACGTAAACGTCGGGCATTCCTTGTGCGATTTTACATCCCGCAGCCAGCGGTTGGCGGGGTAGGTGACGGTCTTGCCGTCCTTCTCGAACTCCACCGACATGTGCAACGGCGGCCCGTGCGGGGCGATCCACTTGTTGAGCGCTTCGCTGTAGGTGACCGGCTCGCCGGGCTTGAGGCCGACGGCCAGCAGGCCGATTTGGATGTCCGACGGCTTGGCCGGGGTGCGGAGCACGGATTCGTGCTCGTTGGTGCCGGTGACGCAGCAGAAGAATTCGAGCGGGGCGTTGACGTTCAGCGCCTCGCATTCGACGCGGACCTGCTTCTTCTCCACGTCGAACTCGACGTGAGGCAGCTTGCCCTTCTTGGGCGGATCGGCATGGGCGACGCCGCAGGATGCGGTGAGGAGAAATAAGAGGGCGAAGGGGAGCCGGGGCATGAGAACCTCCGTGAGAATCGCAATCAGTCTATCGGGGTGAGGCGGAGGACGCCACGGATAACGGCGGAGAGGAGATTGCAAAATGCAAAATGCAAAGTGCAAAATGCAAATTGAAGACGGAGATAGACGCCCTTTGTTGCGAATTAATGCGGTTGCGGCTGGATGGGTTCTCTTCTGAGAAATCTCGTCATCGATCGTGCAGGAAATGCTCAATGCGGCCCAGGCGATGGGCGGTCGGGCGCTGGGCAGCAATTCTTTCCGTCTTCTCTGCGATCGCCGCGTCTTTGCGGTGAATAATTCCGATCAGAGCGCGAAGTCGGGTTGTTCGCGGCTGAAATGGAGAGAGCCCTCGAACCAGCCGGGGGCGGCTTCGCGGCAGCGGACGAGGGTGCAGTGGATGTTGCTGACGCGGCCATCGGGGGCGCGGAGCTCGATGATGCCACCATAGCCCAGGGGCAGGCGGTGCGAGGTGATGAAGCCCAGTCCGCGGGGATTTACATCGCGGGTGTAGAGGGTCCAGGCGGGGGCGTCGAGCTGGTCGCTGAAGAGTTGCAGTGAAGCCTCTGCGCGATAGGGGAGGCGGGCGGCGCATCGCCGTTCGCGACGGCTGTGCTGCCCGGCTTCGATGGCCGAGAGGATCAACTCGACGTGCGCCGGGACCGGCTTGGCGGAAACGCTCGCGGCAGTGCGGGCGCGTGCGTTTCTGGGATGTCTGGGTTGCTCGACTAAAACCATTACCTGCCTCTTTCTTAAGTTGCGCGGCCGAGAATGATGCATGCGGACGCTGATTGTCCGCGCGACGTAAATGTTCCGCAGCTTTTCAGAGCCGGGGCGTGTCGCCCCCGGTCGGGCCGAAGGTCCGGTCTGGTCCCCTCTCCCTCGTACTCGGGGGAGAGGGATAGGGTGAGGGGCGGGACGTCGAAGTGCGCGTGGATGCCCAACACGCACTCTCACGCTCTGCCCCTCACCCCAACCCTCTCCCCCGAGTGCGAGGGAGAGGGAGTAATTCGCAGCTTTGCTCCGACCGGGCCGGCACGGCCCGGCTCTGAAGTCCACCTGACAAATAACATGGGTCGGACTACCAGGGCTCGCGCCCCACGTTATGGACAGGATAGAGGTACGATTGAATGGCCGGGCTGGCAAACGGCGTTTAGGGGTATTGCGACGGAGGGGGTCCGATGCTACATTTGCCGCCCCTTATGTCCAGGCGGACGGTGGCATGCGCTGTGTTGTGGCGCAAACCTTGCCTCCGCCGGGACGTATGATTAATGGCGGCCTTCGGCTGACGTTTCGCGATTGTCGCGTTACGCACGCCGGGCCAAGGAGTAGATACCGTGAAGACCAAGATTCATCCTCGTTATCAGACCTGTTCGGTGCATTGTGCGTGCGGGAATACGTTCCAAACGCGCAGCACCTCGGCCCGAATTCACGTCGATATTTGCAGCGCCTGCCATCCGTTTTTCACCGGCAAGCAGAAGTTCGTCGATACCGCCGGCCGCGTGGAGCGGTTCAGCAAGAAGTTCGGCGGAACGTACAGCTTCCAGAAGACGACTCCCGCCCCGGCTGCCGCGGGCGCGAAGAAGTAACGCACGCTTCCCACGACCACGACAAGACAAGTGGCTGTGGGAAATCAGAACTACCGATGCCGCTCGTCCGAAGAGCCCCCGTCAAACATTCGGACAGCGGCGTCGGTTTTTTTTGGCATGCCATTTTCTTAACGCGTGCGGGCGGGGTTTGGTTGTCGATACTACTTTAGCATGCGTACACGCTGGCCCAGTTTATGGCGGTGGATAGGGCTCTCGGCCCTCGCGGCGGCTGCTGTCGGTTGTTCCACGGCCCAGCCTGTCGTACCGGTGACGCACCCCTCGACTTTGCCTGCCGTCAGCGGGCTCAACCCGCCCATGGCCGACCGTGCGGTGGATGCGTGGTGCGATCCGCCGGTCGGCTGGCATCTCGAGCCCATCAAAGCGGATTCGCGGCATACCCATCAGATCTGGAAAAGCCCCAGCGGCAGCACGGCCTACGGCATCATCCAAATGTACCTGCCCTTCCCCGTCGGGCCGGATTTGGTGGTGTGGGGGTTCGTGGACAACATGAAAAAGAAGGAAGGCTCGGCCGACC
>JAQGHP010000568.1 GCA_028288775.1 Phycisphaerales bacterium
TGCGGGCTGCCGCTGTTTTCATCCGATTCCAAATTCCATTCAGGCACCGGCTGGCCCAGCTTCTTCAAGCCGGTGGCGGACGAGAACGTCGTCGAGCACGTCGACCGCGGCTTCGGCATGGAGCGCACGGAAATCCTCTGCGCACGCTGCGGCGGACATCTCGGCCACGTCTTCGAAGACGGCCCCAGGCCGACGGGCCTGCGCTTCTGCGTGAATTCCGAGTCGCTGTCGTTCACGCCCAGCACAAAGGTCGCCACGCTCGCCGACCCGGCGGCGGCGAACGCGCCGGCGGCGGCCCCCGCGACGCGGCCATAAGCCGCCGGCCCGAACGAAAATTCGGTAGTCGGTCAAATTATAAGATCCAATGGGTGCCACAGGTCGGCGTACTCGCAGACCTGTGCTGTTGCGAGACCGCAAAGCACAGGTCTCGGAGTACCGCGACCTGTGGCACCGTCTTTGACCCACAACTGAAGATCCGCATCAAGGCGATTCGGGGCAAGCGACCTTTAGCCCGCCAGCGCCCGCGCCGCGATTTTGTGCGGGCCGTACTCAATTCCCCCCTCGGCGAGTTCCACCGCATCCACCGGCAGTGGAAGGCGCCGGGCCAAATCCCGGCGGTACTGATCGATGTCCAGATGCTGGCGGGCGACGCCGCTCTCCATGGCCGCCTGGGCAACCGCGGGGGCCACGGATTGCAGCAGCCGCGGGTCGAACACCTTTGGGATCAGGTAATCGGGGCCGAACGCCAAACCCTTCATTCCGCACGCGACGTTCACGCACTCGGGGACTGGCGTGCGGGCCAAGTCGGCCAGTGCCCTGGCCGCGGCGAGCTTCATCGGCTCATTGATCGCGCGGGCATGCACGTCCAGCGCCCCGCGGAAAATGAAGGGGAACCCCAGCACGTTGTTGATCTGATTTGGGTAGTCCGAGCGCCCCGTGGCGACGATCGCATCCGGCCGCGTAGCGCGGGCCAGTTCGTAGCGGATTTCCGGGTCGGGGTTGGCCATCGCGAAGACCAGCGGCCGAGGGGCCATCGTCTTAAGCATTTCGACCGTCAGGATGTCGGGCGCGGAGAGACCGTAAAAGATGTCGGCGCCGCGGATGGCGTCGGCGAGCGTGCGCGCGTCCGTGTTTACCGCGAAGAGAGCCTTATAGGGGTTCATCCCCTTCGTGCGGCCTTCGTACACCACGCCGGTGGAATCCACGAGCAGGATGTGCTCCTTCCGCACGCCGATGTCCATCGCCAGCTTGGCGCACGACACCGCCGCGGCACCCGCGCCGGAGATGACCAGCGTCACCAGCGCCGGGTCTTTGCCGACCAGGCGCAGTCCGTTAATCAGTCCCGCGGCGGTGATGATCGCCGTGCCGTGCTGGTCGTCGTGGAATACCGGGATGTCGAGCATGCCCTTGAGCGTCTCCTCGATGTAGAAGCATTCGGGCGCCTTGATGTCTTCCAGATTGATTCCGCCGAACGTCGGGGCCATGGCGGCCACCACGCGGATCAGCTCATCGGGGTCCTTGACGCTCAGTTCAATGTCGAACACATCGACGTCAGCAAATCGCTTGAAGAGCACCCCCTTGCCTTCCATGACCGGTTTGCTGGCCAGCGGCCCGCGGTTACCCAGGCCGAGGATCGCGGTGCCGTCGGAGATAACGGCCACGAGATTGCCCTTTGCGGTATACCGATAGGCCAGTTCCGGGTCGCGCTCGATCTCGAGCACGGGGACGGCCACGCCGGGCGTATAAGCAAGACTCAGGTCACGTTGGGTGATAAGCGGCTTGCTCGCGGTGACGGAGATCTTCCCAGGCTTCCCATCGCGGCAGTGATAAGCCAGCGCGTCCTCGCGGAAAACTGTGTCCATGATTAAATTCCTTTGTTAATTCCCCCATCATTGCGCCCGGCCGCCCGGCCCCGTCAACGGAAGAACTCACACACAGACCCATCACCAGGCCTTGGAAAAGTGCGAACCGGAATGGCTGGTTCTCAGGAAATAGCCGGGGCGCGGTTGGTTCTGCTCGGCAGGCGCGTCGAACGGGTTCCCTGACGCACCTGCGCGGGCACACGGTACAAAACAAGAGCCCGCCGCGGAAAGCGCCTAATTCGGAAGAACACCCTTCGCAATCCGAAATTTCGTCCTGCGAGATTTCTTCCGTCATCTTCGACGGTAATCAACGGACCGATCCGGCCGATAGATAGTTCAGCCTGTCAGCGGTCGGCAACGTGAGCAGGCCACTAGCTTCCGCAGTAACAACCGAACGAAACGATCAGGAACCACGCCTTGAGGATAGCTGCCGCGGAATCACCGCTGCTGAATACCGACATCCGGCAACCGGCTCCTGATCGCTGAGAGCTAACATCGCAATGATCGCGTCTTCCGTAATCAACGAGTCACTGGAATCCCCGCCGGCCCGTTTCCGTCGCCCACCGCGGGCCGTGTCCGCGTTGCGCCGGTCGTTGGGGTTCATCACGCTGGGGTGGGTCTTTGGGGCGGTCTGGTTCACGGCCACTTCGGGCGCACCTCTGACGTTGTTCGCGCAGGCGCTGCATGCCTCGCCCTTTGAGTTCGGAATATTGACGGCGATCCCGTTCATCGCCTCGCTGGCATCCGTGCCGGGGAGCTTTCTCATCGACGGTACGGGCAAGCGCCGCCGCATTTTCCTCTGGGGCCTCTATGTGCAGCGCGTGATGTGGTTTCCGATCGCGCTCGTGCCTGTGTGGATGCTCGGCCGCTACGGGCCGGCGGCGGCGGGGGAGGCGATGTTCGTCTTCCTCGCACTCACCTTCATCATGCACTGCGGGCAGGGCGTCGGCGGCCCAGCGTGGGTGAGCTGGATGGCCGACGTCGTCCCCGGTCGCGTCTGCGGGAAATACTTCTCACGCCGCAGGCAGTGGGCGATGCTCACCGCCATCCCCGCGGCACTCTTCGCAGGGCTCTTTCTCGACTACCAGGGCCTCCACGGTCCGACGGCGGTGCTGCACTGGTGCGCGATCATCTTCCTCTGTGCAGCAGTCTTCGGGATCGCCGACATCACCCTGTTCCAGTTCGTGCCCGACGTGCCGCGCGAGCCCCAACGGCCCGGACTGCTACTGCGATCCTTCGCCGGCCCGCTGCGCGATCGGCGGTTCCTGCTCTTCGCGGGTCTGGTGGGGACTCTCACCTTCGCAATCCAACTCGTCGGCCAGTTCGCCAACCTATATCTCCTGGACGTGGTGAAGGTAACCAACACCGGCGCGCAGCTCATGCTGCTGGTGGCGCCCATGGGCGCGCAGTTGTTCGTGTTGCCGATCTGGGGCATCGCCTCCGACCGGATGGGCAAGAAGCCGCTGCTGGTCCTGGCGGCGCTGGGCTCCGTGCCCGTGGCCCTGGCCTGGTGCTTTCTCACTCCCGGGGACCAATGGCTGGGCTACGTCCTGGCAGCGGCGGGGGCGGCGCTCTGGACGGGCGTGGAAGTCGCAAACTTCAATTTCGTACTGGAATTCGCCGGCTCTTCCGATCGCCAGGGCGGCACGAGCTACGTCGCGGTCAACAGCGTAATCATCAACCTCGCCGGCTGCGCGGGCGGCCTCGCGGCAGGCGGCATCGCGCAATGCTTGAAGGATTGGCACTGGTCGCCGCTGGCCGGTTTCAAGCCCGCCACGTTCTATGACGTGCTCTTTGTCACCAGCGCGTTGTTACGGGTGGTGGCGATCGTCGGCTTCCTGCCGTTTCTCCACGAGCCCCGGGCACGCTCTGCCGGCCACGCCTTGCGCTTCATGGTCGGCGCGAGCTGGGAAAGCGCCACCACCGTCATCCCCCGGCTGATGGGCCGCGTGCGCGCGACAGGGGTAGTCCGCATCGCGCACCGGTCCGAAGGCGTGGCCATGCCGACGCGCCGCGCGGCGTGACAGGCGGGCCGACCGCGCAGTCGTTCTGATTTAATATGGGAAGAACCGTTTGAGCCGCAGGAAGTGCTTCTCGTATAGGTGCCAGCTCGCCAGCGCCAGCAGGTAGGTCGCCACCGCGCAAAGCAGGGCGAAGGTAAGGATGCCCAGGTTGTTTGAGTGAAGAAGATGCCCGAGCCGGGCCGGGGGAAAAAGGTATCCGTCGTACGGGCGCACGCAGGTCTGGTGCAGCACGTACATTGCGAAGCTATAACGGCCCACCGATAACAGCGCGGGAAATTCCAGCGCCCGGCGCACCCACGAGCCCGGCCTTGCCGATATGAGCAGCGCCACCGCCGAGGTGAACGCGACCGCGAGCAGCGTAAAGCCGGCCATGTTCATCGTGCGGCCGTAGTGGTTAAATCCGCCGCGTTTGACGCCGATTACGAGCAGCGCCGCCAGACTTACCGCCCCGAGCAGCCACGCCCAATGGCGCACGCGCGCCACCGGGACGTCGCCTCGGACGATCAAAGCGAGAAGCGCGCCAAACGCCAGTCCGTCCACACGGCAGGGCGTCAGCATGTAAGGGGCCTCGTTCGCGCCGGCGCTCAACACCATCGCGCAGCGCACGGCCAATGCCCCTCCGGCGAAAATCACGCACGCCCAGGCCAGTTGCCGCCGGCTGCAGAACCAGACGATCGCCGGCCACACGATGTAGAAATGCTCCTCCACGGCCAGCGACCAGAAATGCCCGATCGGGCCGAAAACGGTCTTGTCATGGCGCGCGGCCAGAACGAAATTGCTCAGATACGCGGACATCCACCAGAGCGACGCCCGGACGTCCTCGAACCCGAAGAAATGGGAGGCCGCCGGTATGCGCATACAGACGGCGACGGCGAGCAGCACGCCATAGTACAACGGAAAAATCCGCAGCACCCGGCGGACATAGAAACTCTTGAAATAATTGGGCGAACCCTTGGCATCGAGAAGAATCCCGGTGATGAGGAATCCACTGAGGACGAAGAAGAGATCGACGCCGCACCAGCCCCAGCCTGCGGCCTTCTGCACGTGCGCCGCCCAACCCTGGCATGCCGGGGCCACGCCCAGGAAGTGGTAGAACATCACACCCAGGACGGCGATTCCGCGAAGGCCATCGAGCACGCGGATGTGGCCCGTGCTCCAAGCCCTGCGCGTGGCAGCCCCGGCGTATTCGAGCCTTTCCACCCCCGCGGCCTGCACACCCACTGATGACGTCATCGCAACACTCCGGGCAACAAATCACGGGAAGGCGTCAGAGGAAGCACGGACAACGTCAAAACGCGTTGGCCGCACGCCGCTTCACTGCTGTATCGCAATAATTATCGTCCGTGGACGATTATCGCATAGTCGCCAGACTAAAATGATTGTTATAGGACTCTCCAGGAATTCCGTTGGACATTGGGCTGGCCATATTCCACGCGTCCGGTGAGCCATCCAGCCAGAATGGGCCTCAAGTTTAACATTGGTAAGCCGATAACAACTTGAAGTTCTAATGTATTTACAGGGACCGCGGGCGGTACCGGGGATTTGTCGCCGCAGGCGTTCCTGAAGGGACTATCCCACGCGGCTTTTCACCACAGGTGCTCCGGCCAACTCCGCACGCCCTCCGGCTGCAAGCGAACGGACCGCGCGCGTTGCCGCGTATCGCCCGACAGCTCCGATCGAGACGAATGCGGACCCATGTCCGCCGGCCCAGATCTCCACGCAACTCGACGGCACGAAACTCGAACCGCTCGGCGGCCAACGACTCAAGGGTCTCGACGCCCTGCGAGGTTTGGCGGCGCTGGGAGTTCTGTTCTATCATTACACGAGCAACTACCAGCGCCTGTTCGGGCACCAAGGCCCGCTCCGTTTCTCACTCCATTGGGGCGCACTGGGCGTGCAGTTGTTCTTCATCATTAGCGGCTTCGTGATCTTCTTGACACTGGAAAAAACGCGCCGGCCGCTCGATTTTATTCGCTCCCGATTCGCCCGGCTCTTCCCCATCTATTGGACTGCGATCCTGCTTACTTTCGCGGTGCTGACGCTCTTTCCGCTGCCCGGCCGCCACGTCTCCCTCGCGCGGGCGGCCGCAAACCTTACAATGTGCCAGGAACTGGTGGGCGTGGGGCACATCGATCCGGTCTACTGGACCCTGCAGCTCGAACTGTGCTTCTATGTGATCATGCTCGCCCTGTTCAGTGCGGGCCGTCTGCCCAAGGTCGAATGGTACTTGCTGGCGCTTGTCGCGCTGAGTGAAATCAAGGCCCGCTGGCTCCCGGACTCCGCGCCGCTCCTGGCGCATCACCCCGCATTGGCAAGCGCAGTCGGGAAACTCAGCGTTGTGCTCGTCCTCGACCACATCCACGTGTTCTTGATCGGGATCATGCTCTATCGAATCACGAAACAGCCGCGGACCTGGCATTTCGTGGTGATTGCGATATGTCTCGCGCATTCGCTCATGCACGAGCCCACCCTTGATTTCGTGGTAACGGTGGTGTTTACGTTCCTGGTGTTTGCCGCCGCCCGCGGCCTGCTTCGCCCCTTGGAGAACCCGGTTCTCGTGTTCCTCGGGCTCGTTTCCTACAGCCTCTACCTGACGCACCAGAACATCGGCTACGTCGTGATCCGCGCCGCCGAGGCCCGCGGAGTTTCATCGAATTTCGCCATTCTCCTGGCGACGATCGCCGCGTTGGCTATCGCAACGACGCTTACGTTTTGCATCGAGCGCCCCGCCCTAAAATTCCTGCGGCCCAGGCGGCCGGAGCCCATTAAGGGCGGATATCCCCGACACCCCTTTTCTCCTTTGAGCGTACCGGGTTAGAGCAAGGCGATCTGGATCGTCTACCAGGCTCGTCCCGACCCCCGGCGACTATCTATTGAGCGCGCACAGCTTGCAGTGCTTTCTTCGATTGGGCCGGCCCGGCCTTCGCTACAGGTGTACGGCGCGGCAATAGCCGCAGCATTGTGTTCGCCCATTTTTGAACCGATTGGGATAGACGGTTTTTGCGACGGAGGCGCTCGCAGCGTCGGGTGTTTTCAAACCGCGGCACGGCACGCGCCGGCGACGGTAACGCCTCCGCGGCCACGTGCCGCGGGTAACCCATTACCCGGTTCATCTCCGCGAACCGCGACTCCATCCACGCAAGGTCGTCGTGCGGGATGCAGGACGTCTTGACCTGTATGAGCGAAGGGACGACCGTCTCTTGCAGCGTCGCCCCGCGCGAATTGAGGAAGCGTTCGTTGCCGTAACGGGCATCGGCGATTTGATCGCGCGATTTGGGCCATGATGCCATGGCGTTTTCATACGGAAGGCCGAATTGCTCGCACGCGCGGCGCAGCGGCATTACGGGGTCCGCGGCCAGGTCCTCGAAACGGAAGATCGGCCAGCCGCGACGGCGAAACTCCGTCCAATCCTCCAAAAAGCGGTTCAGCCGCAGGCGGATCGGCGGATCATCCGCGGTAATGCCGTTGCGCCCGTAGGATTTCGTAATGAGCGAGTTGAAGACGCTTCGCACGTCGCGGACCACGAGCAGCGGGCGCACTTCCCACCCTTCGTCCTGCAGATATTCCATCACCTCGGAGAACCTGAAGCAGGCGATAGTAAATTTACACCAGGCCAGCGAACAGGAAAGGTCGGCCGGCATTTGCGGCAGCGTATCGAACCGGGCATCGAGCACTCCATCCATGTCGGCGCGCTGAAGGAAACACCAGGAGACGAGCGTCGAGCCGCTGCTTTGCAGGCCGCCGCAGAGATAAAGGGGTCTTGAAATCATCGAACTTCCAAAGGGTTGTGCCCCGGCGAGCGGGACGATGCCGGAAAATTCTTATAGGGTGGATGGGGAGGGCCGGACCGATAGCGGGAGCCTTGATGTCTAGCCCTCCTCTCGCAAGGCGTTGGAAGTCAAAGAAACATCGGCGGCGGGGACCTGCGCGCGGGCGGCGCCCAGGAGTCCCGCCAGGGTTTCCGTTAGCCGCCTCCTCTGCTTGGCCTCATCGAATCGGGCGGAAACCAGTTCATACCCCGCCGTCCCGAGGCGCTCGCCCAATCCCTCATCGCGCAGGAGCGCGACGCAGGCTTCGACGAACTCGGCGGGCGTTCGTGCGAGGAGGATGTCTTTCCCGTCGGTCACGGGGATGCCTTCGCAGCCTATCGGCGTACTGACCACGGGGCAGCCGTGGGCGAAGGAGTCGAGGATCTTGATGCGCGTGCCCGTCCCGAAGCGGATGGGCGCGACGCTCAATGATGCCGCACAGAGCGCCGCGCCCAGATCTTCGACGTAGCCGACGGCGAGCGCCTTTGGCGCGGCGGCGATCTGCCGGGCGGCGGATTCCCCGATGCGGCCGATGACGTGCAACTCGCATTCGGGCACAGCCTGGGAAATTGCCGGCCAGATTTGCCCGACGAACCACTCCAGCGCGTCAACATTGGGGGAGCGGCGAACTGAGAAATCCCCGATGAAAACGATCCGTGGGCGGCTCGCACGGCGCGGCGGGCACGTCGGCGGCACCTGCACGCAGTTGGGCACGACCAGCGGTGTCTGCGAAAACGTTTCGCGATCAAGACTTTGGCAGACGAACGCGGCCTTGGCGCGGCGCACCGCCGCCTTCTCGAATCGCGCCAGTTTTCGCAAGTCATATCGGGTGCGGAAATCGCCCCGCGTGCCGAGAGTGGCCTGAAGCTGTCGGCGCCACCGCGTGTGCTCGGGGTCGTCAACGTCCAGCAGGAGATGGCGCTCCCCCAACACGCCCGCGAAATGGGCGAAATCGATGCGGAAACAGAAGACGGCGTCGAAGCGCTCGGGCTGCAGGCGTCGCACGACGCCGCGGGGCCCTGCCATCTGATATCCCCGGACCATCCGCGGCCGGAAGGTGAAGAAGTCCGAGATGAAAGCGCCCAGCGTGCTAACACTCCGGCGGCCGGGGGGCGGCAGGGGCGTGACTTGCCGCGCGAACGCGGGCCGCGCGACACGCTCTCGATCGGGAAAGTCGAAAAGGGCGATTTCCAAAAGCGCGATCTCCGACAGTGCCCGCAGAAACATGTTCTGCCGCACCAGGTAGCCGGCCCCACCTGCCCAGGGCACTCCGGTTCCAATGAATAGCACGGATCGCATCGACGGCACAATGATCGAGTTCCTCTCGGCCGGCACGTCAACCACTGCAACCCATACCACGCATGCGCATGACCGGCATAGCCATAGATTTGAACCCTGACAGGACCCTCTTATTCCGCGAATTATTAATAGGAAAGAATATTCTAATGTTCGCGCGAATATATTTTGCGCCGCCCTGCCATTTGCCATACGAAGAAGTACGTAGTTCACCTTAGTGCAGCGGCAAGCAGAGTGAAATAATGCGGCAACTGGAACGCGGTCGGTCGCATTCTGCAAGCGTGGACTCGTCTACGCGATGACTTTCAATGCACCGGTGCGCGGACGACTCCGAATGCGTGGCCGGAAATGGGGCGAAGTCGCTCGATAAGAAATTGGGTGAGCGGCAATGCGCCCGGCGGCCTCGTCATGAAGCCGCCGGGCGCAAATTCTCAGACATGATCGGGCCGGTGCCCGCTTCGTTGCACCCTACATCTGCACCGCGCCCGCCGTGATCGTTCCCGTGAGCGAACGGATCTTGCCGTTGATGTCGGCGAAGACGCCAGGGGCGGCGGGGGAGGTCAGCGTGACGACCGAGGACGAGGTGGGCATATAGCCGCTGGTAACCGCGATCTGGCTGAAGCGGTCGTTGACCACGTTCGTGAACGCGTTCCACGCGGCGGGGGTGAAGTAGCCATTGGGCGGAGCCCAGGAGGACCAGAAGTACATCATCCCGCCATGAGCGTAGGGGTTGAACACCTTGGGCATCGGCCACACATTGTTCGACACGAGCTTGAACATCGTGGGGGCCTTGTCGATGACAAAGATCCCCGCCACCCCGCCCGTTCCGGGAATGACGTTGGGCGCGAGCCACAGGTTGTTCTCGACGGTGATGGTGTTCGCCGCTGCGCCGCTGGTGACGTAGAGGAAGCACCCGCCGGTGGAGTTGGTAATGCCGGTGTTGTTGGCGATCGTGATGTCCTGGATGTTGTCGTGGGCGGCATTGGTCGGCACGATCGAAATGCACGAGTTGCTGTCCATGCTGATGACGTTGTTGCGGATCATCAGGTGGTAGGTGCCGGGGTAGACCTGCACCTCGTGGCCGAAGGTGTGGTTGCCGTCGAAGACGGTCCATTGCGTGGTGTCGCCCGGCACGGCGGCCGGGCCGGATCGGGGGCCGGCGCGCAGCTCGCCGCCGTAGAGCCAGTTGTCGGCAACGTAGGCGTACGTGCCGCGGTGAATGTCGACGGTTCCCTTGTTGTCATCAAGGGCGTCGCCCAGCGGCCGGCGGTCGAGGTTGGTCAGGTGGTTGTAGGCGATCAGCTCGCGATCGACCTGCACGCTGCGGATGATGTGCTCGCGGGTGGAGTTGGCGACGGTGTTGCCGAGGTAGACCTGGTCTGCGCCCTGGGCCCAGATGAACACGCCGCGAAGGCCGGTGGCCAGCGGCGCGTTGCAGTCCTGCACGAGGGTGCCGTCGGGGCTGCGGTCGCTGTCAATGCCGACATCGAGGTTGAGGAAGGTGACGTTGCGAATGGTGATGTTCGTCCCGGCAGGGAAAATCCCGTCCGCGGGCATCTTCTCGGCAATTACGCCGACCGGCTTCCAAGGCGCGTCGAGCGAGATATTCTGGATCACGATCTGATTGGAGTTGTCAAACATGCTCAGGATGCTGCTGCCCGTGCCCGTGACGCGGTTGAGCACGGGCTGGGCGCCGCTGCCGTACGAGCCGATCAGCACGTCGTGAAAGGGGAGCGTGATGCCGTAACTCACGTTGAAGACCTCGCCGGCATGAAAGAGCACGCGCGTGCTCGAACCCATCAGCGCTTCAACGCGGG
>JAQGHP010000572.1 GCA_028288775.1 Phycisphaerales bacterium
TTAATCAGCTTTTGCAGTCGCGACAGCTTGCGCTTGCAGAAGTTAAAGCGGAGGAACATGACGCGTTCCTCGCCCGCTTTCATGAGTTGTGGCGCGCCGGTCATGGCCTCGTCGAGCGCTTCGTCTCGCGTGGGCTGATACCAGCTCGTCATTGGAAGCTGTGGCTCCTTCTCGAAGTTGAACAGCTCCTTCTCAATATCCTTCTGCTCAAAAATCGGGCTATCCATGAAGGCGTAAGACTCCTTCATGAGTTCCTCGACCTTTTGTCGCATGTTTCGCGGAATTGACGCCCCTGAGGACGTCACCCTAGCCGCTCCCATCGTCATCGTGGCCATCTTTGGCCTCACTTTCTGGGCTTCCGGGGCTCCCATTTGTCCCGGCTGTCTATTTTACGGACTTTTTCGGCACCACTAAATCTTACGCACGAAATCGCCTTGGGTTCGTATCGCAAATCGAGACAGCAAAGGCTGTTATAAAATTCGTACCGATTTAGCACGACATTGGCCGCACTGGACACTTTTTGCAGTCGGCTCTGCCCGTCGTCTCACCACACCCAAGCATTTCACCCCACCTCTCCGCTACAATACAGACAACGGCAAGAGGTATACCATTAGTCCCCTAAGCATAAAATTTTGAAAAATTTGGAGTCGCCGGATGCGAACCCTTTGTCTGGGTGGCAGTTTTAACCCGATCCACCACGCCCATCTGATCACCAGCCGGTCCGTGGCTGAAAAACTCAACTACGACCGGGTCCTGCTCATTCCCAGCGCTCAGCCGCCACATAAACCGGATTCTGCCACTCTGGCAGCCCCGGCAGATCGTTTGGCAATGGTCCGGCTGGCCGTGGCGGATGATCCTCTCTTCTCGGTCGATGACCTTGAGATCACCCGCACCGGCCCCAGTTACACCATCGACACGGCCCGCATTCTCACGGCCAGGGGCGAAGGGCCAGTCCATTGGCTTATCGGCGCGGACATGCTGATGTACCTTCCCAAATGGCACCGTGCGCGGGAATTGATCCACGAGGTAAATTTTGTGCCCATCGCGCGCCCCGGATGGCAGATCGACTGGGAATCGCTGCCACCTGAGTTCCGGTCCTTACGCGAGGCAGTGGTCGAGACGCCGCTTATCGACATTAGCGCAACCCAAATCCGCCAGCGCATCGCCTCGGGGCTCTCCATCAATTACCTGACTCCGCCGGCCGTCTGCCAATACATCGCTGAACATCGGCTGTACCGGCCTTAAGATTGTCCCCTCTCACGTAGCAAACCTTCCCCAGCTTCAAATTATTCCTTCCGCGCGCGATCTTTGGGCCGAGGGGTGCGCGGGTCATGACCGTTCAACGCCACGGCGATCTGCTGCTCCTCGGGCGAGTATGCGCCGCGGGTCGCCACGGCGATCTGTTCCAGAGGGAACTTGGGCGTGCGGTCCATATACAGAAGGCCGTTGGCCTCTTGGTACGTGTCCGCGAATTGCGTGTAACAGAATCCCGCAAACAGCGGCAGCGACCGCACCGCTTCCAGCAGCGCGAAATACCGCCGGGCGAAGGTCCGGGCATCGTCCGCCCGGCTGTAACCCCAGGTGTGGCTCTTGTCCCTCGCGAAGGCGATCCCGCCAAATTCCGTCAGCATGATTGGCTGATCCTGGTACGCGAAGCCCGGCAACATCAGGACCCGATGCCCCGGCCGCTCGCTGCGCAGCATCGCGGCAATTCCGTCTCCCTCGTTCGCGTAACGGGCAGCAATCTTTTTCGGGTCGGCGTCATAGTCGTGGATGGCGATGATATCGGTCGCCGCGGCCTCCCACCCGTCGTTGCCGATCGCGGCACGGGTTGGGTCGAGGGTTTTCGTCAGGTGATACATCGCCTGGATCAGGTGGCGCTGCGCCGGGCTGTCGGGGAGATCGGGCACGCCCCAGGATTCGTTGATCGGGACCCATGTAATGATGCACGGGTGACTGATGTCGCGGAGGATCGCGTCCGTCCATTGCCGCGTGAGGCGCTCGACGGTCCGCTGGCTGAACGTGTAACAACTGGGCATTTCCTCCCAGACGAGCAGGCCCATGCGGTCGGCCCAGTAGAGGAAGCGCGGGTCTTCGATCTTCTGGTGTTTGCGGACGCCGTTGAACCCCATCGCCTTCACCAGTTCGACGTCTCGCCGCAGGGCGTCATCGTCGGGCGCGGTCAGTCCACCCTCCTGCCAGTAGCCTTGGTCGAGCACCAGCCGCAGCGGGTACGGCTTGCCGTTGAGGACGAAGCGGTCGCCCAGAAGTGAAATCGATCGCATCGCGGTGTAGCTGGTGACGGAGTCGAGGACCGTGCCATTCGCCTCGCAAAGGTCGATCCGCGCGTCGATCAGCCGAGGCGATTCGGGCGACCAGCGCAGTTCATTGCGATAGTCATCGATCCCCGGATCTGGGATTCCAATGCTGCGGGCAATCTGACTCCCGCTCACACTGTACGCATCCTCCGCCAGCACGCGATTACCGCTCGCAAGGCGCACGCGCACCTGCAGCCCCTCGCGCTCTTCGCCCGCGAGCTGCGCCTCCAGGCCGATCTCCCAGCGCTCCGGATTGGGCGTCCAGCGCACGGAAGCGATCCGCATCGCGGGAACAACTTCCAGCCACACCGTTTGCCAGATTCCCGTCGTGCGGTAATACCAGATTGAATGCGGCTGCTCCTGCCAATCCTGCTTGCCCCGCGGTTTGGAAAGATCGGTGGGATCGTCCTGCGCACGCACGACCAAAATCTGCGGCCCGTCCGCCGACAGCAGGTCCGTCACGTCCGCGAAGAAAGGCGTATAGCCTCCCTCATGGCGCACCGCGATCCGGCCGTTTAGCCAGACGGTCGCCTCATAGTCCACCGCGCCAAAGTGCAGCAGCAGCCGATGCCCAGCAGGCAGCGGCGGGGCGTCGAACGACCGGCGATACCAACATCCCTTAAACAGCCCGGTATTTCCGACACCGCTCAGCGGCGTCTCCGGTGAAAAGGGCACATTGATCGTGGCGTCCCATTTCACATCCTCGGAGCGGGTAATGCGGTCTTGTTCATCGATCGCAAATTCCCATTCCCCATTGAGGCTCGTCCAGTTGGAGCGCTCGAGTTGCGGACGGGGATATCCGCGCGGTGAACTGGTTTGTGAATTCTTACGTGCTCGCTTCATGGCGTTTGGCGTCCTTACGAAATAGGCAAGTTGCCCAAGTCACGCAAGGGTAGCGGCGGCGTGCCGCGGCGCAAGCGCCTGTTTTCCACCGCACCGGTTCTCCACCGGCGCGGAATAAGATCGGGAATATTTGTTGCTTCGTTCAGAGCCGGGGTGTGTCGCCCCGGTCGGGCCGCAGGCCCGCTCTGGTCCCCTCTCCCTCGTACTCGGGGGAGAGGGATAGGGTGAGGGGCGGAACTTCGAGTTGCGCGTCCATTGCAATTGGCGGAACCTCACGTCCGGCCCCTCACCCCAACCCTCTCCCCCGAGTACGAGGGAGAGGGAGTAGAGACGGCGCTTCGCTCCGACCGGCCCGGCACGGCACGGCCCGCCTCTCCATTCAACCAAAAAATTAGACGGATCGGCCCACCGCAAAGGTTTCCAAAAAATTAGGCAGTCATCCTAGCGCCTGCGCTGCGTGAGGGTTTGCGAGAGGGGGACTTGCTCGGGCGCGAGGTGCGTGGTGAATTCGGGGTAGCCGGGCGCGCCCATTTCGGGGATGTCGAGGCCGGCGATCTCCACCTCGATCGGCACGCGGTTGCTCCCGAGCCAAAGGCGAATGAGACGGAACACCAGCGCCCCCGTCCCGAACGCCCACACGATGCATACCACAGCCGCTATTAATTGCGCGAGTAGTTGCTTCGCGTCCCCATAAAACAGCCCGCGGACCGGGCCGTCCACTCCGTGCGTGCCTTCCCCGAATGTTCCGTTGGCGAAGAGGCCCAGGGCGAACATTCCCCACAATCCACCGATGCCGTGGACACTGATCGCGCCGACGGGGTCGTCGATCCCGCGGCGTTCGAGGAACAGCACGCCCATCGCCGCGAGCACGCCCGCGACCGCGCCGATGAGGAAGGCCGCCCACGGCTCCACGTACGCGCAGGAGGCGCAGCTCGCCACCAGCGCCGAGAGCATGCCGTTGCACATGACGGAAGGGTCGGGCTTGCCATAGACGAGCACCATGAACATCGCCGCCGACAAAGCCCCGGCGACGGATGACATGGCCGTATTGACCGCGACCGCGCCCGCGCGCCCGTCCGCCGCGGCGAAGGATTGTGACGTGTTGAAACCGAACCACGCGAACGCCAGAAGCATGGTCCCCAGCAACGTCATCGGCACGTTGTGCCCGAAGATGGGGCGCGGATTTCCGTCCTCATCATACTTACCCACGCGCGGCCCGAGTTGAAGCACCCCGGCCAAGGCCAGCGTGCCGCCGAGCAGATGAACCACGGAAGACCCGGCGTAGTCGACCGCGCCGTGGCCGATGCGCAGGTTCTTTCCCAGCGCAGCCAGCCATCCGCCGCCCCACATCCAGCAGCCATAGAGCGGAAAGATCACCGCCCCCACGAGCAGGGTAAAGATGCAGAAGCTTTTGAAGCGCCAGCGCTCGACCATCGCGCCGGTGGGGATCGTCGCGGCGACGCTCATGAAGAGCATCATGAAGAGGAAGCCGGTGAGGACCAGGTCATGCTCGGCGGAGCCCGGCGCGCCGCCCGTCAGGAAAAATCCCCGCGCGCCTACGAGCCCCCACCAATGCCCGCCGATCCTCACGCCGAAGAGCGTCTTGAGCACGAGGATGTCAGAAAAATTCCCCCACGATCCGACCGCATGGTGTCGGCTGCCCGCTCCGCCGCACATCAGCGCGTAGCCGCACACCCAGAACGCCGTAACCCCCAGCGCGTAGGCGAGCAGGGTCATGGACATGGTGTGGGCCGAGTTCTTCGAGCGGCACATGCCGGTCTCAAAGAGCGCGAACCCGGCCTGCATGAGCAGGATCAGGAAGCAGGGAACGATCCAGATTTGCATGTTTCGACTCTACTCAATTTGAGGTCGGGTGAACATATTGCCCCAGGGCAATCGCGTTCGGCCACATTAGCTCCGGTCCCCTCTCCCGGTACTCCGGGAGAGGGATAGGGTGAGGGGCATTTTCCGCTGTGTGTCTTCCGCGTGTTGTCGAAAGAACCCTCACCCCAACCCTCTCCCGGAGTACCGGGAGAGGGAGCAAATCCCAGAATGCGAATACCCCACATCGCCCGCTCGTCGCCGTTTTCCCATTTGCCCCGGCTCCGTTTGAATCGTAGATCATTCTTGCTACCGGCCCGGAGGTAATCCGGTCTGGTGAAGTGAGGATCCCCGAAAAGGGCAAAGCCGCCGTGAGGCGGCGCGGGGTCGCGGAAGCGGCCTCGCTCATCGGCAGGGCGGCAACGTCGGCCGGTGATGCGCAAAGCGTCCGGTCCACCGCGGGCAACTGCTGGGGACCGCGGACGCTGCCGAAAGGATGCTCGTGAATGCTCCTGCCGGAGGGCCACGCCCTCCAATAGTCGCGGGCCTTGGGCCTTCGATGCGGGCAGGTCTGAGCCCTTCTTATCGGTCCTCCTTCCTGAGCGACATCCCCGAGTCCGTGCCGCGCGTGCGGACGGAGCTCGTCGGGCGGGATTAAGTCGGCAACTGCCCCCGTCGATGCTGGGGATGAGCACAGGCCCTCTCCGCCGCACCCTGCGCGGCGGGGACGAACACCCCGCGGCGCGAGCCGCGGAAGACGCTCCCCGCCGATCTCCATCGCCGGGGAACGCGAGCCGACCCCGAAGGGAGACGCAACGCAGACGTATCGCCCGGCAGGCCCACCGCCCGCCGGAAGGACCGATCGAGACCGAATTACACCAGACGCCCGGCGAACCGGGCCAAGCTTTTCAGGAGGCATTCACATGATTGCGCACCGTACACGTACGAAGAACACCGGCTTCACCCTGATCGAAATTTTGATCGTGGTGATCATCCTGGGCATTCTCGCGGCGATCGTGATCCCGCAGTTCACCAGCGCCAGCAACGACGCCCGCAAGAGCAACGTCTCCAGCACCCTGCAGACGCTGCGCAGCCAGGTCGAGCTGTACAAGTTGCAGCACAACGACAACCTGCCCAACCTCACCGACACCAACAACTGGGCCTACCTGACCCAGAAGAGCGACGTGAACAGCAACATCCCGCCCGCGGCCGGGGCCGTCACCTTCGGGCCGTACATGCAGGACGTTCCGGTCAACGCCCTCACCGGCACCAAGGTCCCGGTGATCATGAATGGCGACGGCACCAAGGCCGTCGCGGGCGCCGACTACATCTACGACTACAACGGCGGAACCGGCACCGGCCGCATGTGGGCCACCACCGACGCCACCGGCGCGATCTTCGTGCCCTAAGTGGTTGGGTTGGACTTGAACCGGCCGGCGGAGTCGTCATCCGCCGCCGGGCGCCGGCACGGCCCGTGCCTTACCGCACGGCCGTGCCGGGGCCCGCCGGATAAACGGGGGACCGACGTCAATCGCCTTCCCGCACCATGTGGCAAGGCACGGAATGGAAATCGTGAGGTGGATCTATGCGAACCACACAACCGCAATCCCGCTCGCAGTTTTCAATCGTTACGCCGCGATCCGGCAACAAGCGATCCGCGTTCACGCTGATCGAAATCCTGATCGTGGTGATCATCCTGGGCATTATTGCAGCGATCGTCATCCCGCAGTTCTCCAACGCCTCGCACCAGGCACGGGAAAACACGATGCGCGACTGCCTGCGTTACCTGCGCACGCAGGTGACGGTGTTCAAGGCGCAGCACCGCGACGTTCCGCCGGGCTTCCCGGGCGGCAGCCCGTCGTCCACGCCGGACGCGACGACGTTCCTCGCGCAGATGACCAACTATTCCGACGACCTGTGCAACACCAGCGCCACGGCTTCGGACGTCTACCACTTCGGCACGTACCTTAGCTCGATGCCCGCCAATCCGCTGACGGGCGCGACCGGCGTGTTGGTCATCAATACGTCAACGATGCCCGCGCCCGATCAATCGCAGCCCTTCGGCTGGATCTACAACACACAGACGCTCGACCTGATCGGAAACGTCGAAGGCTCTGACTCGAACGGCGTGCTCTACAGCACTTACTAGGAACCCGCCGCGGCGCCGCGCCGCGCGACTTCACACGCACCGCCTTGTTTGCGATGCGACGGAGAGACGGCCATGAAGACGGAAAAATTGCTCGGAACCATCGTCGTGTTGCAGGTCCTGACCCTCCTGGGCCAATGGACCGGTCCCGTGGGATCGCCCCGCGTCGCCCAGGCCGAAATCTTCAACCCCGCCGAGCGGCAGTTGGCGATCCTGGACGAGGCAAAGAGCACAAACGCCAAACTCGACAAACTCCTCAGCCTCCTCCAGAGCGGCGACCTTCAGGTCAAGGTCGCCAAGCCCGATGAGCAGAAGTAGAGGGATTGCCGATTTGCGATTTGGAATTTCAGATCCCAGATTTGAAATCTCAGATTGAAATCTCAAATTTGAGATCTGAGATCTGAGATCTGAGATTGCGGTCCTGACCCTGCTGAATCGCGAACGGCTTCGTTCCCGACTCAGCACTCAGCACAGTCTCCGGAGTTCGCCATGGGCACAACAATTCACCGCCGCCGCCCGGGCTTTACGCTGATCGAGATCCTCGTGGTGGTCGTCATCATGGGCCTCACGTCGGCGATCATTCTCCCGCAACTGGGCTCTCGCGACGACATCAAGGGCGTCTCCGCCGCCCGCGGGCTGGCCAGCGATCTGCTGTACGCCCAGAGCCGTGCGATCGCGAATGGCACCATGCAATTCGTGGTCTTCGACGTCGGTTCCGGCAAGTACGACGTCATGGACTCGATCGCCCCCGCGAACATCATCAGCCACCCGGTGCTGCACACTCCCTTCGAAGTGCTGTTCGGCGTCGCACCATTGCGGAGCGTTTCGCTCAACTCCGTCAACTTCGACGGCAACACGACCCTCGCCTTCGACACCCTGGGCATTCCGTATTCGTACACGAGCACTACGCAAACGCTTACGCCGCTGACGTCCGGCACCGTCGTCCTGAAGAGCGGAAACGCGACGACCACCGTCACCGTCCAGCCGTACAGCGGGGAAATTAAAGTCCAATAGCCGCATGATGAAACTGCGCCGCACACAACCTCAGCCCATCGCGCTCGACGTCGGCAGCGACAGCGTGAAGATGCTCCAGCTCGCGGCCACGCCCGCCGGGCTGCGCGTCGCGGCCGCGGCGAAATGCCCGCGCGCCCAAGTCCAAGGCCGCGGGGGAGTCCCGCAGTTCGCGGGCACATTGCGGCAGATGCTCGAAGAAACACGTTTCGCCGGGCGGAAAGTAGTTGCCGCTCTGCCGCAGGAATTGATTCACCTGCGCACGCTGCGTCTTACGCCGCGGCCCGGCCGCGACCTGCCCACCGCCGTGCGCTCGGCCGCCGCGGAGCTGTTCCCGTTCGACCTCTCCCGCGCCGCGGTGCGGTTCCTGGACGCGGGCATGGTGCGGCAGGGGGGCGACGAGCGGCGCGAGATCATCGCCGCCGCCGCCTGCGACCACGACGTCGCCGCCTTCCTCGCTCAGTTGTACGAAGCCGGCCTCCAGGCCCAATCGCTGCAACCCCCCGCATGCGCCGCTTACCGCTGCCTCGAACTCTTTCCCAATCCGCCCGAACCCGAAGGTGAGACCGTCGTCCGCGCCCTGATCGACGTCGGCGCGACCCACAGCACCGTCGTGATCGGCCGCGACCTGGAGATCGGGTTCGTTAAGACCATCAACATCGGCGGCCGACACCTGTGCGAAGCGGTCGGCCGCAAGCTCGGCATCACCGCGGACGAATCCGGCGAATTGCGCCGGCGGCTCGCGTCCGTCCCGGTCAGCTCCGGACCGCGCCGTGACCCGGTGGCCGGGGCGGCCTTCGATGCTACGCGCGCCCTGCTCGAAGAACTGGCCCGCGACGTCGTGCTCTGCTTCCGCTATCACGCCGTCACCTTCCGCGGCAAGCGGGTAGGGGCCGTGACGCTGCTCGGCGGAGAGGCCGCCGACCCGCATTTGCGCGCCGCGCTCGCCGCGGTGCTGCCCGTCACCCCGGACGTGGGCCGACCGCTTCGTGCGATCGACGCCTCCGCGATGAAGCCCGCCGATCGCCAGGGCGCGACCGGCGAATGGGCCGTGGCCATGGGCCTGGCACTCAGCGCCGCTCCGTCGGCGGTGAAGGTTGCCGAGACCGAAAATACGGCGGTTCGAAACCCCGCGCCCCCGCGAGCCGATATGGACATGGCGGGGACTTCCGCCCGGGAACTTGTGACGTCGTCCAAGGAGTAGTGATGCGCTTTACGAAATTCGTGGCCTGGGCCGGTATCCAGTCGCGCGCGTGGATCGCGCAGCCTGGAAAGTCCGCGTTCGCCACGGCGATCCTGGGCGTGGCGATCGGCAGCGCATGGAGGGTTGTGATCCTCCGCTACGCAGGCCCGTCTTCCGCGAGCGCCGCCCCCGCGCTGTATAGCCCGTCGAACGCGAACGGGCAGACACACGGCACCGATAATGCCCGCGAATCGCGCCCCGCCCCGGCTACACAGCCCGCGGCAGCGTCGCGGCTGCTGGAGATGTCGGACGATCGGGACTGAACTTTTCCGAAAACGCAGCCGGCGACGGGCAGAGGGGCCCGAACCCGGCAGGCGGGGCGAGAGAAAGTACAAAATTCGCAAAGGGCCGGGAAAGTCAGCCCTCGTGCGAGTCGATGAAGATTGTGGAGTGGCATGGAAAACCGACCCCGCAGGCCTCCAGCCAGAGTCGCCTGCATCGCAACTTGAGCCGCGCCATCGGCGAAGGATGCGAGGGTCGCTAGCGAGGTTTTGGGGAAGGTAACGTCGTCGCGTCGTACCGCGTCCCGCTGTTCGGGCGTGGCGGAGTTCCGTCGAGCTAGAGGGCTACCGGCTCGAGATTCCGATTCACCAGCGACGGTGCCCGTTGGGAACGTGTCGCGACACTGTTGTGCCGCGACGCGGGACCCCCTGAAGGGAATTTCGATGCGCACTTGGACCCGATCTGCCGGTCTTATTTTTTTGGCCGTAGCGTCCGTTTATCCGACTTCGGTAATCATGGCGACTGCGGCAAACTCGGGTAGCCCGGCTGCCAGGGAAAGCGCCGGCAACGTCCGCACCCTCGACGACGTGAACGCCGTCCCGGCCACCCAGCCCGCACCTCAACCTACTACCAAGCCCGCAAGCCAGGGCCAGAGCGTCACCGCCGCCCAGGTGAACGTCAGCGACCTGGGCACCGTCGAGATCCACGTCAACGACGCGGCACTCGTCGAAGTCCTGCGCATGCTCTCGCTCCAAAGCCAAAAGAACATCGTCGCCAGCAAGGACGTCCGCGGCACGATCACCGCAAACCTCTACGACGTCACCGTCCGCGAGGCCCTCGACGCGATCCTCCACGCCAACGGCTACGACTACCGCGAGAAGGGCAACTTCATCTTCGTGTACACCGCCAAGGAACTGGCGGACATGGAGAAGCAGGCGCGCCAGAAGAAGACGGAAGTCTTCCGCCTCTTCTATACGCCCGCGGCCAACGCGGTGAACATCATCAAGCCGGTGCTCAGCAGCGACGGGCAGGTGGCCTTCACCTCCCCGGCCGTCTCGGGTATCGACACCGACAGCAAAGACGTCGGCGGTAACTCGCACGCCACCGAGGACGTGCTCGTCGTCACCGACTACCCCGAGAATCTCGACGCGGTGCGGAAGGTCCTGAAAGAAATTGACCGCCGCCCGCAGCAGATCCTCGTCGAGGCCACCATCCTTCGCGCCTCGCTCCATGAAGACAACGCCCTGGGCGTGGACTTCACGGCACTGGGCGGCGTGGACTTCGGCACGCTCGCCAACGCGGCGGGCGGCTCCACGGGCGGCACGACCGGCGGGACCACCTCGGGCGGGTCCAGCAGCTCCGTCACCGGCACCGGAACGCAGCAGGCCCTCTCCGGCAGCATCATCGATAACCCCGCCGCATCGAACATCAACCATAAGGGCTTCATCGCCGGCTCCCTCGGCGGCAACGGCCTGAAGCTCGGCGTCGTCAAGGACAGCGTCGGGCTCTTCGTCTCCGCACTCGAAGGCGTCACCGACACCGTCGTCCTCGCCAACCCCAAGGTGCTCGTCCTCAACAAGCAAAAGGGCGTCGTACAGGTCGGCTCCGAGCAGGGCTACAAGACCGCAATCACCACTGAAACGACGACCGCGCAGGATGTGAAATTCCTGGCCACGGGCACGCTGCTCATGTTCCGCCCGTACGTCGGGGAGAACGGTTTCATCCGCATGGAAATCCATCCGGAAGACTCCAGCGGCTCGGTCAACGACCAGGGCCTGCCCAACAAATCCGTCACGCAGGTCACCACCAACGTGATGGTGAAAGACGGGCACACGATCGTCATCGGCGGCCTGTTCCGTGATTCCACCATCCGCGCCCGCAACCAGGTCCCGGGCCTGGGCAGCCTGCCGGGTGTCGGGGCGGCGTTCCGCAATCAGTCGGATACGACCGACCGCGAAGAGGTCATCATCCTGCTCACGCCCCACATCGTGAAGGATGAATCGGCCTACACCAACGCCAGCGAACAAGAGCTTAAGGAAGCGGAGCGCATCCGCGTGGGCATGCGGCGGGGGCTCATGCCCTGGGGCCGCGAGCGGCTCGCCGAGTCGTGGTACGAGAACGCAGTGAAGGAAATGAACAAGGCCAAGCCCGACCGTGAGAAGGCGCTGTTCCATCTCAACTGCGCGATCAACCTGCACCCGGAGTTCACCGAGGCGATCGAAATGCGGAGCCAGGTCACCAACCGCGAGATGCGGGCGATGGACAACTCCACGATCCGCTACTTCCTGCGCAAGCAGGTGCTCGCCGAGCAGGCGCACCCGGGGACGAATGATATGAGCCCCCCGGCGTCGGTGCCGATCGATCCGCCCTCCGCGTCCCAGCCCGCGGCCCAGGCCGTGAAACCTGCAGACCGGGCGGAAGCCTTCGCGCCCAAGTTCAGTGAGCCGACGACCGGCCCCGCCGAGCCGGCCAAGTCCTCGGTCGCCGCGGCGCCCGCGACTCACCCGGCCACCTCGCCTGCAACGCCGACGAACGTCGCCGACACCGATACCTCGCCCGCGTTTCCCGATACGGTGG
>JAQGHP010000573.1 GCA_028288775.1 Phycisphaerales bacterium
GCGTGACGAGCTTGCAGGCTTCGTCTTGAAACGCGATCGAATAATGCTTCTGCCGTGCCATAACGCGGACTCCTTGGCCGGCATTCTGCCAGCCCTTCGCCGCGCCCACCATTCGTGGGGAAGGTCAGAGCTTGGCGCTCTTTGCTCCTTTGCGGCCTTGGCGCATATCTTCGTGCTTCCCCGCAGGAACAGTGAAAATTGTGAACGGCACCTCTGTGCGCACCAACTTTCAGTTCTTCTTCGCGTCTGTCTTCGCGCCCTTCGCGGCTTCGCGGTTTTCCGCATCGCGGTTGCCGAATTGCTGTTGGCTTCGGCCGTTCGACGTCTCCAGGCATCCCGGTCTCTCGTCATGCACCGCAATTCGTGTTAAAATTGACCGACTATGGCCAGTTTGATGTATCGCACCGCAGGGGAATCGCACGGGAAGGCGTTGATCACGCTTGTCGAAGGGATGCCCGCGGGCGTGCCGGTGGATCAGGCATTCATTGACGGGGAGCTGCGCCGTCGCCAGGGCGGGTACGGCCGGGGCGGGCGGCAGAAGATCGAGACCGACCGCGCCGAATTCCTCACCGGCGTGCGGCTGGGGCGGACGATCGCCTCCCCCGTCACCATGCTCATCCCTAATAAGGACTCCCGCCTCGATGACCTGAGCGCTACGCCGCCGCTGCACCGGCCGCGGCCTGGGCACGCGGACCTGGCCGGCTCCGTCAAATGGCTGACGACCGATTGCCGCGAAACGCTCGAGCGGGCGAGCGCGCGGGAGACCGCGGCCCGCGTGGCGGCGGGCGCTCTGGCGCGGTGCCTGCTCCGGGAGTTCGGCATTGAGGTGTTCGGCTTTGTGCGGGCCGTCGGGCAGGCGACCGCGGGCGTGGAAGTGACCGAAGCAAACTGGCGGACCCTGCTCGTAGCCCGCGAAGCGTCTGACGTGTATTGCCCGGACCCGGCCGCCGAGGCGGGGATGCGCGATTTCATCCTCGCCCAGAAAGAGGCCAAGGACACCGCGGGCGGAATCGTGGAAGCGCACGTATTCGGCTGCCCGATCGGCCTGGGGTCGTGTATGACGTGGGACGGCCGGCTCGACAGTCGCATCGCGGCGGCGGTGGTCGGCATTCAGGCGTTCAAGGGCGTTGAGTTCGGCTTGGGTTTCGAAACCGCCCGCCGGCCCGGGTCGAAGGTTCATGACGAAATCGGCTTCGACCCCGCCGGCAAAGATACGCCTTCGCTCGGATTCACCCGCGGCACCAACAACGCCGGCGGCCTCGAAGGCGGCATGACCAACGGCCGGCCCGTGGTGGTGCGCGGCGCGATGAAGCCGATCAGCACACTGGGCAAGCCGCTGAAGAGCATCGACCTGAACACCAAGCAGCCGAGCGAAGCCGGTTGGGAGCGCTCGGACGTTTCCGCAATCAGTGCGGCGTCCGTCGTGATGGAAAACGTGATCGCGTTTGAGATCGCCCGAGCCCTGCTGGAAAAGTTCGGTGGGGATTCGCTGGGCGAGGTGCGCAGGAATTACGACAACTACCTTGCGGCCGCCCGCCGACTTCCGCTGTAGCAAGGATGGGCATGGTTAAGCGGCGGGTTTTGCGTCCGCGCATGCCAACGTTTTTGTCCCGCGTGTCGCGACAACCGCGCCGTTTTGACGGTTTTTTACCCCTCCGATAATAGCGAGCGGGCAAACCGAACCGCATTTTTCCGAGAAAAACGAGGTTTCTAAATTCGCGTCACGAATGCGGCACGGGCTTCGCACTTCCTCCTAAAGTCATGACAGGCGGGCCAGCCACCCTCGAAAGAGGAATCGACTGACCCGCACAATTTTGCCCGCATATTCCGACCCACCCACACCCTAGAACCCCCGGGTCGGAACCCCATAGCCCGCACCCGGCATCTTCCTGATGCCGGGTGTTTTTTTGCGCTGCCGCTACCCAGCCCAAGCATCACGCAGCCGCGGCGCAATACGGAAACTACAAAGATCACGGACGCCACAAAAAGCACAAACATGAAGCCTTATGAATGATGGGCTGCTCGCCCTCTTCCCCTCTCTGTGCACTTTGTGGCCTCTGTGGTCTTTGTGCTAATACGGATTCTGAAAATAACGTGCGCCGGCTCATCAATTAGCAACCATGCTTGCGCAATGGGTTGCGCGCCGATCAAAGCGCGTGTTACTTTCGGAATCCGTATAATCGCGAAGCTGTGACTGGAACAGCCGATCGCGTTGCAATCAAATGCCGCGTCTGCTACACCTTTGCCATCACTTCAGCGAGGAGAACCATGACCAACCGCCTACTCTTCCTCGGCTTGGCGCTCGCCCTCGCGGCGGGGTGCAAAGACAAGCCGGCCAATTCTTCGACCTCGGCCGACGCCGCTAGTTCCAGCGCCAAACCCGTCATTGCCGTCATTCCCAAAGGCACCACGCATTCCTTTTGGAAATCCGTCGAGGCCGGTGCGCGGCAGGCGGGCAAAGAGTACGACGTCGAGATCAGCTGGAAAGGCCCGCTGAAGGAAAGTGACCGCGCGCAGCAGATCGCCATCGTGGAACAGTTCGTCGGTGACGGCGTCAGCGCGATCGTGCTCGCGCCGCTGGACGACTCTGCACTGGTCAAGCCCGTGCACGAGGCGGGCGCCAAGCACATTCCGGTGGTCATCTTCGACTCCGCGATCAAGGCCGCGCCGGGGACGGACTTCGCGAGTTTCGTGGCGACCGACAACCGCGTCGGCGGAACGCTGGGCGGCAAAGCGCTCGTGAGCATCCTGGGCAATAGCAAGAAGGTCGTGCTGCTCCGTTACGAGGAGGGGTCGGCCAGCACGATGGAACGCGAAGCGGGGTTCATGGACGTCATGCACCAGACGCCCGGCGTTCAAATGCTCGTCGAAAACCGCTTCGGCGGCGCGACGGCCGCGGAATCCGAAAAGGCCGCCATGGAAATGCTCGACAAGCTGCAGGAGGCGGATGGCATCTTCTGCCCCAACGAATCCAGCACCGCCGGCATGCTCGAGGCCTTGCGCAAGAACGGCATCGTGCGGAAGGCGAAGTTCGTAGGCTTCGACAGTTCGCCCAAGCTCGTCAAGGCGCTGCGGGACGGAGAAATCGACGCGCTGGTCGTGCAGAACCCCACGAAGATGGGATACGAGGCAGTGAAGGCCGCCGCGATGGTTATCAAGCATCAACCCGTACAGCAGCGGATTGACACCGGAGTACGGGTGGTCACCAAAGCCGATCTCGACGACCCGGAAGTGAAAAAACTGGTGGGGTTGTAAGACGCCGACAGCCGCGAAGAAATGCTCGAGAGATATCGCCACAGATGGACACAGATGAACACGGATGGGAAGCAATTGACGTGGCATGGGCGGCCCGCCCATGTCCCCCCGCTTAATTCGACCATCGAAATCACAAAGGGCACAGAGCCCACAGAGCCCACAGAGAAATTCAGCGATACGCATTGGCTGCAAAGTTCAAATTTTCCCCTCTGTGCCCTCTGTGGTCTTTGTGCCATCGACTTGAATGAAGAGGGGTGCCGGCTCTCGCCTGAAGTCCACCACCTGTCTTATCCGTGTACATCTGTGTTCAGCTGTGGCGATGCGTCTTTCCCATTCCTTCGCGTCTTCGCGGTCTCTTCGCATCTTTCAACGCGGAGGCCGCATTAGATGACTGATTCACCCACCATCCCGCCGCGATTGCGGATGCAGGATATTCGCAAGCGCTTTGGCGCGACCGCAGCGCTCGACGGCGTGGATATTGAAGTCGCTTCCGGGGAAGTGCTGGCCCTCGTCGGCGAAAATGGGGCGGGCAAAAGCACGCTGATGAAGGTGCTCTCGGGAGCGCACGCCGCGGACCAGGGGTCGATGGCGCTCGACGGCGAACCCTACGCCCCCCGCAGCCCGCTCGACGCCCGGCGACGGGGCGTGGCGATGATCTACCAGGAGCTCTCGCTCGCACCGCACCTGTCGGTCATGGAGAACATCCTGCTGGGCATGGAGCCGACTCGCGGGCCGATCATCGATTGGAAGAGGATGCGGGAGAAGGCCGCCGCCGGATTGGCCGCGGCCGGCCGGCCGGACATTCCGCTGAATCTCCCCGCAGGCCGGCTGTCGATCGCCGAGCAGCAGCTCGTGGAAGTCGCCCGCGCGGTGGCCATCGGCAGCCGGGTGCTGGTGCTCGATGAACCCACCAGCAGCCTCGCCCGCACTGACGTCGAGCACCTCTTCGCCCTCATTCGCCGGCTCAGGGCGGAGGGCCTGGCGATCGTTTATGTCTCGCATTTTCTCGAAGAAGTACAGGCGGTTAGCGAGCGCTTCACGGTGCTGCGTGACGGCAAGACCGTGGGCGGCGGAATGACCGCGGGCGTGCCCGCCGCCCAAATCATCTCGATGATGGTCGGGCGCGACGTGGAGGATCTATACCCGAGGTCGCGGCGCGAGCCCGGCGAAGTGGTGCTGGAGGTGAATCACCTGGCCGGCCTCAACGAGCCGCAGTCGGTATCGCTAGCGCTGCGCCGGGGCGAAGTCTTCGGCATCGCGGGACTGATGGGCGCGGGGCGCACGGAATTATTGCGGGCGATCTTCGGCCTCGACCCGGTGCGCAGCGGCAGCGTGCGCGTCGCATCGTACACCGGCCCGGCATCCCCCGCCCGGCGGTGGAACCAGGGCGTGGGGATGGTCAGCGAAGACCGCAAGGCCGAAGGTCTGGCGCTCTCGATGAGTATCGCCGAAAATCTCGCGCTCTCCCATCTCCCGGCAATCCCCTCGCCCGCCCGGCTCGACACGGCTGCCGAGCCGTGGCTCGGGCGCCTGAACGTCCGCCTGCGCTCACCCCGGCAACCCGTCGGGGACCTGTCTGGCGGCAACCAGCAGAAGGTGGCCATCGCCCGCCTGCTTCATCATGACGCCCAGGTGCTCCTGCTCGACGAGCCCACGCGCGGCATCGACGTGGGCTCCAAGGCCGAGATTTACCGCGTGATCGACGAACTGGCTTGCAGCGGGAAAGCGGTGCTGCTGGTCAGCAGCTACCTGCCCGAGCTGCTTGGCGTCTGCGACCGGATCGCGGTAATGTGCCGCGGAACGCTGGGCCCGGCGCGCCGGGTCTGCGAGACGGACGAGCACCGGATCATGGCCGAAGCCATCGGCTCCGCCCCGCTGCCCCAGCTTCACTCCATATGACCAACACCCTCGAGTACAGCCCGCCGCAGTCACGGTCCGGCTCGCGCCGCGCGATGCTGCCGGCGCAGCTCGGACCGCTCATCGGCCTGCTGCTGGTGACCGGATTTTTCGCCGCCCTGCGACACAAGACGTTCGCCAGCGCGAGCAACCTCCAAGTGATGCTGACGCAGACGGCGGTCGTCGGGGCTGCGGCGCTGGGGATGACGCTCATCATCATCAGCGGCGGGATCGACCTCTCCGTCGGGTCTTGCATCGCGCTCACCTGCGTGGTCGTGGCCAAGCTATTGGAGATAGGAGCGGCCCCGATTGTAGCGGTCGCCCTGGGCATGGCGGCCGGCTGCTTGGCCGGAATGCTCATCGGAGTCATCGTCACGCAGATCCGCCTCGCGCCGTTCATCGTCACGCTTGGAACCTGGGGCGCGTTCCGCAGCCTGGCCAAGGGGTTCGCCGACGAGAGCACTATCACCCCCGATCCGACGTGGATCAACGACTTGCTCACCCGGCCCGGGGAGGGCCACCGATGGATGTTGGTGCCGCCGGGCGTGTGGGTGGTGATCATTCTGGCGGTGGTCATGATGGCGGTCCTCCGATACACCCGTTTCGGCCGGCACGTCTTTGCCATCGGCTCCAACGAGCAGACGGCGCGCCTTTGCGGCGTCGGCGTCGGCCGCACCAAGATCATGGTCTATGCGATCGGAGGTCTGTTCGCCGGGGTGGCCGGCGTCCTGCAATATTCCTATTTGGGTCAGGGCGACCCGACCACCGCCGCCGGCTATGAACTGGACATCATCGCCGCCGTCGTCATCGGCGGCGCGAGCCTTTCCGGCGGCCAGGGGACGATCCTCGGCACCCTCGTGGGTGCGATGCTCATGACGGTCGTCGCCAACGGCTGCAGTAAACTCGGAATGCGCAACTGGGTGCAGGAAGGCGTTACGGGCGTCATAATCATCCTCGCCGCGGCAATCGACCGCATGCGTCCGTCGTCGCGATGAACCGCGCCCGCCGGCCCCCCGGAGTCATTATCGTCAATGACTTTGCCCAAGCCGGTGGATACAGTCAGTCGCCCGATCCGCGTTCCGCGGCCGGGGCGGGCTTCACCGCCATGAACCGTCGCCTGTTCCTTTCCATTCTCTTACTCGGTGCGTGGGCCTTTCCCTGCGCGCCGGCGCTGGCGCAGGAACGCCATACCTTTGCCGACCAGCAGCGGCGGTATCGCGAAAGCGTGAAGCTCAAGCCGCAGATCGACAAGCACCGCATTGAGGATGTCTTTCAGGCGCACCTCAAAGGCGGAGAATTGGCGATCGATTCCCGTCTTACCGCCGAGCGCGAATACACCGAGCACGGCGCGGTCCTCGAAGGGCTTCCGGAGCCGGCGGTGATCATCTGTTGGGAATTTTCGCAGGACTTGGGGCAGGTTCAATTCGAGCTCAGTTATGAGGACTATTCGCAGCCGGGCACGTGTCGGCGGGTTCACGTGCAATCGCGGCCACCCAATCAGGTTGAATTCGAAGAGAACACGCAGACGCCCGCGGGCTTTCGCAATCTCACCTTTTCGCAGGCAAACAACGTGGTGATGCTCAACGTCGTCGGCAACGACGGGGCCGGGGGGTTCATGAATTCCCACGTGATGGAGCAGGATTTCCTCACGCTCCGCCGGAATCATCCTGCGGAGGTTGACCGCTGGCTGCGGCCGCTGCTGCGCGAGATGCACCAGGAGGCGGCGTTCGCGCCCGAGCCCGGGGCGGCGTGGCAGATCCTCGCGGACGACTGGCCCGTGGACGGGAAGTTCGGCGGGCAGGTGCAGGCGAAGGTGCGGGCGCTGGACGACGAGAACTTCCACGTCCGCCGAAAGGCCGCCGACGACTTGCATAAGCTCGGCCGCGATGCGGCCCTTACGATTTGGAAGATGGACCGTCGCGGCCTGACTCCCGAGCAGAACCTGCGGCTGGACGAAGTGGTCGCGCGCTTCAAGCCCCTGACCGACGCCGAAGCCGCGCGGCTAGGCACCGACCCGCACTTCCTTCTCGACTGCCTCTACAGCGACGACGTCACCGCCCGCAAGCTCGCGCTGAAAAGACTGAAGAAAGTCAGCGGCCAAAACGTCGATTTCGACCCCGAAGCCCCCGATGACACCCGCATCCCCGCCGTCACAGCCCTCCGCGAAAAGCTCTCCCCCGCCGACGCCGCGCCGAAGTAGTGTCATCCGCCTTTTCCGACATCTGTGGAACAACGAGGCGGGCACGCCGGCCCGTGACACCCGGCGGACTTTTCAAACCGGCCCTTCCCGATGCGCGGCGGTGAAGCCCCACATTGCCCATTTTGCAAAGGGTCAAAATTGGGGCAATCATGGGCAATAATGGGCAATGGGACATCATCCGGCACGTTGCATTTTCCGACGCAAAGGTCCATCCGGCCATGACTTGCGATAATTTATCCGAAATCACTTCTCGGATCGTTTTGCAATCTAAATTTGAGGCAATATTATGATATATTGCCCCTCTTTTTGCCCCTAATTGCCCATCTATTGCCCCAATCCGGCGCGCAATGGGCAATGGGCCGCCGAGGGAATACCTTCCACAGGTCGCGGTACTCCCAGACCTGTGCTTTCGCGGAGCCTGGAAGCGTGTCCATTCGTGACTCCCTTCTATTCAGATTTCGTCATTCGGAATTTATTTGGATTTCGGCATTCGGATTTCGGATTTCAATCCTCGGGCTTCGGGGATTCGGACTTCGGATTTCGGGCCGAGCCCGACGCCTCTTGAACGCCCGTTCCGATCCACTACACTCCTCCGCTTCACCTATTTTTGAGGCACATTCTCATGGCAAGCACAAAAGGCAACGCGGTCATCGGCCAGTCCGGCGGGCCGACTTCGGTCATCAATCAATCCCTCGTGGGCGTAGTCCGCGAGATCAAAAAAAGCGGGCTCGTCGATCAGCTCCTGGGTGCGCGGCACGGCGTGCGCGGGATCGTCAATGAAGACTTCATCCCCTTGAAAGACGCGCCCGATGATCTGCTCGAACGCATCGCCGGCACGCCCGCCGCGGCGCTGGGGTCTACGCGCGACAAGCCGGACCAGGCGTATTGCGAAAAGATCTTCAAATCCTTCGCCAAGCACGACGTCCGCTACTTCTTCTACATCGGCGGCAACGACTCGGCCGACACCGCCCGCATCGTCGGCGAGCTGGCTGCCAAGGAAGGTCATGCTCTCAAGGTTTTCCACATCCCCAAGACCATCGACAACGATCTGCGCGTTCACGACCACACGCCCGGCTATGGGTCGGCGGCGAAGTTCGTGGCCGCGGCCATCATGGGCGACAACTACGACAACCGCTCGCTCCCGGGCATCAAGGTGGACGTGATCATGGGCCGCCACGCGGGCTTCCTCACCGCGGCGTCCGTGCTCGCCCGCCAGCACGACAACGACGGCCCGCACCTCATCTACGTGCCCGAGGCGCCGCTAAGCGAGGATAAGTTCCTGGCGGACGTGGATCGCGTCTATTCCAAGCAGGGCCGCTGCCTCATCGCGGTCAGCGAAGGAATGAGCCTGCCGGGCGGCAAGACCTGGGCCGAGGCCATGGGCTCCAATCTCGAGAAAGACGCCCACGGCAACGTGCAGCTCTCGGGCACCGGGGCGCTCGGCGATTACCTCGCGGGCCTCATCACCAAGAAGCTCCAGGCTCCCGGCGGCAAGAAGCTGCGCGTCCGCGCCGACACCTTTGGCGACCTGCAGCGCAGCTTCCCCGGATTCGTCAGTGAGAGCGATGCAAAGGAAGCACACCTCGTCGGCCAGACCGCGGCCAAATACGCCGCGGAGGGACAATCGGGCGGCAGCGTCGCCATGAAGCGCGTGCCCGGCGGCGAGTACAAGATCGAAACCTTCCTCACTCCCCTCTCCACCGTGGCCC
>JAQGHP010000593.1 GCA_028288775.1 Phycisphaerales bacterium
AGAGGCGGAAATTTTTCGAAGCGTCGTTGAGCGTGAAGACGTCGCGGAGGAACTGCCCCTGGACCTTGGTCGCCTCGGCATTCACCGCGCCAGGCGCGGGGATGGGGACCAGGTACTTGCGGAAATCCGGCAGCGCCAAATCTCTAAGCAATAATCCACCATTGGCGTGGGGGTTCGCGCCCATTCGTCGATCGCCCTTGGGGGCGAGGTCGGCCAGTTCGGGGATCAGCCGGCCGGTGGCGTCGAATAGTTCCTCCGGCCGGTAGCTCTTCATCCATTCTTCGAGCATTTTCAGATGCGCCGGATTTTCCGCCAGCCCCGACAGCGGCACCTGGTGCGAGCGGAAGCTCCCTTCGATCGGCAGCCCGTCCACTTCCTTTGGCCCGGTCCACCCCTTGGGCGTGCGGAGCACGATCATCGGCCAGGTCGGCCGACCCGAGTAGCCGTTGGTCCGTGCATCGTGCTGGATCTTTTTGACATTGCCGACGATCGCGTCAAGCGTCGCGGCCATGAATTGGTGAACCAGTGCCGGGTCGTCCCCTTCGACAAAAAACGGCTCGTACCCGTAGCCGATTAAAAGCTGCTCCAACTCTTCCTTGGGGATGCGGGCCAGCACGGTCGGCCCGGCGATCTTGTAGCCGTTGAGGTGAAGGATCGGCAGCACGACGCCGTCGCGCACGGGGTTGAGGAATTTGTTGGAGTGCCAGCTTGTTGCCAGCGGGCCGGTTTCGGCTTCGCCGTCGCCGATGACGCAGCAGGCCCAGAGGTCGGGGTTGTCGAAGACCGCGCCGTAGGCATGGGAGAGGGAGTAGCCCAGCTCGCCCCCTTCATGAATGGAGCCGGGGGTTTCAGGGGCGACGTGGCTGGGGATTCCGCCGGGGAAGGAGAATTGCTTGAACAGCCGTTGCATTCCCGCTTCGTCCTGGGAGATGTTGGGATAGACCTCGGAGTAGGTGCCTTCGAGGTAGACGTTGGCGACGACCCCCGGCCCGCCGTGCCCGGGGCCGGCGATGTAGATCATGTCGAGGTCATGCTTGCGGATGATGCGGTTGCAGTGTGCATAAATGAAGTTGAGCCCCGGCGTGGTCCCGAAGTGCCCCAGCAGCCGCGGCTTCACATTTTTGAGCGTGAGCGGCTCCTTGAGCAGCGGGTTGTCGAGCAGATAAATCTGGCCCACCGACAGGTAATTCGCCGCCCGCCAGTAGGCGTCGATTTTCCGCAATTCGTCTGGAGAAAGTTTGTCGATCATGGTCCTTCCCAAAGTTGATGAGTGATGAGTGAACCGTGACAGGAGAACTCTTCGTCACGGTTCACTCATCACTCGTCACTGGCGATTCGGCCCCTCACCCCTGCCCCCTCCCCCGGGTACGAGGGAGAGGGAGAAGTCAGTTTGCCCCTTCGTCCAGTAGCGCGGTCCCGGTGGTTCCCGTCAGCCCCACGACCTGGCTGGTGATTCGCGCGATCATCGACTCTTCGTCCGTCGGGATGATGCGCACCGCGACGGCGCTCGTGCTGCCCGAAATCAGCGCGTCCCCCGCGGCGTTTTTTTCGGCATCAATCCGCAATCCAAAAAAATCCAGGCCGGCGCAAATTTCCGCACGCGCCGGCGCGGAATGCTCGCCTATCCCGCCGGAGAAAACAACCGCGTCAAGCCCGCCCATCGCCGCGGCATAGGAGCCGATCCATTTTCTCGCCTGGTAGCAAAAGAGCGCCACGGCATCGGCGGCGCGGGCGTCGGAACCCCGGCGGGCGATCAGGTCGCGCATGTCGGAACTGGTTTCCGAGACGCCCAGCAGGCCGCACTGCGTGTTGAGGAAGCTGTCCATTTCATCGGGCGTCAACTGCTGCTCGCGCATGAGGTACACCAGCAGGCCGGGATCAAAATCGCCCGGCCGCGTGCCCATCACCAGTCCGGCGGTGGGGGTGAAGGCCATCGACGTGTCGATCGGCTTGCCGCCATGCACCGCCGCCATGCTCGCGCCCGAGCCCAGGTGCGCGAAGATCACCCTCCCCGCGGCCTCGATCGGCGCGACGCGGCGAAGGTCTTCCAGCAAATACGCGTAGGAGAGTCCGTGGAACCCGAATCGCCGGATGCCCGCGTCATAAAAACGGCGGGGGATCGGAAGCAGTTTCGCAACTGTCGGCAAGTCCTGGTGGAACGCGGTGTCAAAGCAGGCCACTTGCGGCACGCCGGGGAAGCCCCGGCCGAAGGCTTCGATCAGGGCGATCTCCCGCGGCAGATGCGCCAAATCCACCGGCACCGTACGGCGAAGCTCGGCGAGCACCTCGTCGGTGATCCGCTGATGCTCGGAGAGCCGCACGCCGCCGAGGACCACGCGGTGGCCGATCGCGGTGATCACAGCGCCGTCGAGATGCTGCCGAAGCCATTGGATCAATGCCTCCGCGGCGGCTGGGTGGTCGGCGGCCTCCAGCGGACTTTCCTCGATCACCTGCCCCGCGGCATCCTTCGCGCTCAGCGCCGCGCCCTGTCGGCCGATCCGCTCCACCTGCCCGACGAGCGTGCGAGCCGGAGGGTTGCCAGTCGTGTAGACCGCGAACTTGATGCTGGAGGATCCGCCGTTGATCGCCAGCACGCATCCGGGCGTCGCGACGGCGCGCGGGGGCATGAACGGTGCGATCTGCGGGGCTGCGGGTTGGATAATGCTCGTCATCGGAATTTCGCAAGAATCCGGTTCGCGCGGCGACGAGTCATATCATAGGAACGCCGTAGGACATATGAGGAATTTGCGCACAAAAGAAAACACCCCGGAGGCCTCCGCCTCGGGGTGTCTGCGTGCCTCCCAGGTGTCGAATCCCTTCGGTACATCTGGGCGAAGGGTTTTGCCGCCCGCGGTTCCGTCCGCATGCCGGGCCATCCAACGCGCCGGTCATCGGGTCGGCAGGCCGCCGCTGTTCCGCCCGGTCGCGGCGACTCCACTGCCGCGGCTGGGGACAATTGAGAAATACGATTCAGTCACAAGGCCCGCAAATCCGCGGCAAGAATTCGTGGTTTGTACCCAATAAGGGCGCGCCTGTCGCAGCGCGGTCGGCGGATAGCCCGCAGGCCCTCCCTCAATTACCGCTCCCCCGCAAATTGACGCCCACCCTACACGCTCCAACGTGACACGGGCGTCCCGCCCGTGCCTTGTGCGTAGGAATTACCAAAGGCGTTTGGCAGGAGATTTCCCTGAAACTCCGCACGCACCGAGCATGGGCGGGACGCCCATGTCACGGGAGACTGCTTCACATCCGTGTTCATCTGTGTCCATCTGTGGCGACAATTTCCCCGCATTTCTTCGCGGCCGGCTTCGCGCTCTGCGCGACTTCGGGGTTGTATGGATCAGAGCGATGAAAGCACGTCCCACGCGGCGGAGTACCAGGCCCCAAACCCCAGGACCGTATGCCCCGCAAGTTGACGCCCGCGAGTTTGGGCATATGATCCGCGGACATGCGGCCCACGTACTCTTCCATTTTGCCGGTCACGATTATTATCCCACGACATCGCGGGTAGGGCCGGCCTTTCGAGCATGTGTATTCTCCAAGCCCTGCCCCGACGGCAGGGTTTTTTCGTTTTAGCGACGAACGCGGCCTAAATCAGTACAATTTTCTCCCGGTCCATTTCCCAAGGTGTGGCTATGAGCGACAAACGCCGGATCGAAATCTACGACACGACCCTCCGCGATGGCACCCAGGGCGAGGGGTTCAACCTCTCGCTCCAGGACAAGCTGCTGATTACGCAGAAGCTGGATGAGCTGGGCGTGGATTACGTGGAGGGAGGCTTCCCGCTTTCCAACCCGAAGGACGCCGCGTTTTTTCAGGAGGTGAAGGCGCTGCGCCTGCGGCACGCGAAGGTCAGCGCCTTCGGCATGACCCGTCGGCGGGGGATGAAGCCGGAGGAGGACCCGGGGATGAAGGCCCTGCTCGAGGCCGACACGCCCGCCATCACGCTCGTGGGCAAGAGCAGCGATTACCAGGCGCGGGCCGTGCTCAACGTCACGCCCGAGGAAAACCTGGCGATGATTGCGGACTCCGTGAAGTTCATCCACAGCGCCGGCCGGCAGGTCGTCTACGACGCCGAGCATTTTTTTGATACCTACCGCTCCAACCGCGAGTACGCCCTGCGCACGTTGCTGGCTGCACAGGAGGCCGGGGCGTCCGTGCTGGTTCTCTGCGACACCAACGGCGGCACGATGCCCGAGCAAATCGCCGAGGCCGTGGCCGCGGTGAAGGAGCGCTGCGACGCCCGCGTCGGCATCCACACGCATAACGACGCCGGCCTGGCCCTGGCAAACGCATTGGCCGCGATCCGCGCCGGGGCGTCCCACGCCCAAGGCACCATCAACGGCGTCGGCGAGCGCTGCGGGAACATGGATCTGCTCCCGCTCATCGCCAACCTTCAGATCAAGTACGGCTTCGCGTGTTTGCAGCCGGGCACGCTGCCGCGGATTACGGAGGTTTCCCGCTACGTCTACGAGACGGCGAACCTCAACCTCGTTCCCGGCCAGCCCTACGTCGGCAGCAGCGCCTTCGCCCACAAGGGCGGCATGCACGTGCATGCGGTGCAGAAGGACGTGAGCACATACGAGCACGTTTCGCCCGAGACGGTGGGCAACACGCGCCGGGTTCTCATCAGCGAGATGTCCGGCGCGAGCAACATCGCCGCCAAGGCCGGTAAGAAGTTCGACATCGAATCAGACAAGGTGACACTGCGGAAGGTGCTGGAAAAGGTGCAGGAGTTGGAGAACGCGGGATACCAATTTGAGGCAGCCGAGGCGAGCTTTGAACTGCTATTGCGGAAGGAGATCGGCCGCTACCGCAAATTTTTTGAGCTGCACCATTACCGTGTCTCGGTGCTGAAGCGCGGCGCAAGCGCCGCCGTCTCCGAGGCGACGGTCAAGATGCAGGTGGGCGGCGTCGCCGAGCACACCGTGGAGGAAGGCGACGGCCCGGTGAACGCGTTGGACGGCGCACTCCGCCGGGCGCTCAAGCCGCACTTCGCGGGGATCGATCGCGTGCATCTGATCGACTACAAGGTGCGCGTCATCAATTCCAACGACGAAACCGCGGCAAGCGTCCGGGTCATCATCGAATGCCGCCGGGACCGCACGGATGGGAGCCGCGAGCATTTCGGGACCATTGGCGTAAGCCAGAACATCATCGACGCGAGCTGGGACGCGCTGGTGGATGCGTATGAGTATCACTTGATCCACGAGGAAGAGGCGAATATCCCGTCTTCCTCCTAGTCAATTTGGAGGAAACAGAAGGCTGGACCGGCGGAGTTGCATGTTCAGGCGCATTTTGTCATGGATGCTGTTCCGGCCGCCGATATGCCCTGAGGGGCTAACTCCGAACGGGCAAGCGTGAACCATGGCGGTAAGCGGAATCAGCAGCGCATTCAGCGGATATGTACAGAAGACCCTCGCCGGGGCCGGCACGGCGTCCTCCGCTCAGTCTGCGGCATTGCAAGAGGCGACGGAAACCAAGGCACAAACGCTGAAAGAAGCCCAAAGCGGCGACCGCGCCGCCATTAAGAAATTGAGCCAGGTGCAAAGCGCCCAAGCGCAACAAACTGCCAGCCAAACCCCGGCTTCCGAGCCCGGCAAGGGTGCGACTGTGGACCACGTCGCCTAATCCACCTTTTGCCACGAACACACCCCTGCGATGATCACCCTGATGATGTCCCCTGTGGGGCGGGTGACTCATTGACCGTGTCCCTCGCGACACCACTGATGCCAATCAATCCGCGCCGATCACGCGTCGGACGGCGGTGAGTACGTCCTCGACGCCGTCGTCCGTAAGTTTCGGGGGCAGCGGCAGGCTCACGGTCTGTCGCCCGATCCGCGTGGCGTGGGGATAGCCAGGTAGGGTGGGCGTACTCGCCCACCGTTCGTCAACCGATGGAGTGTGAAACGGTGGGCGAATACACCCACCCTACATAAATAGGATATTCCGGCGTACTTCTACGTCCCGCCCCTCACCCTTTCCTTCTCCCCCGAGTACGGGGAGAGGGGAGCGAGAGCGGGCTTGCGGCCCGACCGGGGCGACACGCCCTCGGCTCCGAAATTCTACCGGGCATTTCTAGATAGGCGGTCCACCAGGGAGAGGGCGGGGCGAGGGTGAGAGCGTTCAGAAGTGGATGCATCCTGTCGTTCACGGCATGCCGAAGACAGGCGCCTCGACAAACTTCGGCAATTTCCCGGTTTGCGAGACCTCTTCGCGCATCATTTCGAGCATTCTGACGACCATCGCATGCCCGTGCTGCGATTGCACGATGCACAGCTTATTGCCACACACAGAGAAGGTACCGACGGTACCGCCGAAATCTTTCCAAGCTCCCATGTCGGCGTGCTCGGTGATTATTTTCTCGATGACGACGGCCGCTTCCGCGCGGCTCGGCGCGGCTCGCAGGAGGTCGCTCACGTCGTAAAGGCGGAGGGTTGCGCTGCTCTCAATCGCGTCCAGGCCGCTGGTAATGACGACCCGGCCCTGGTCGTCGATGAAATAGTCCAATTTAATCAGGTCGTGACGGGGATCGGAGTCCGGGCCGATTAGCGCAGACAGGGCCCGTTCCGCCGAAGTACGTTGGGCGCGGATGGTTAGACGCGTTCCGGGCAATAGACCGCAGTCCGCAAGCGCCTCCCATCGCACAATAAAGGTTGCACCCGATTGGACCTCGAGCGTGGAAAATTCTTCCGAGATTGTCGCGGTTCCGCTTTCGAGCGACACGACCGTATGGGCGAGCCGTTCCTGTGTCCTGGTGGGGGAGGCGGCGGGGCGGCGCTGGGAGTAAGCATAGACGCACCAGCAGAGGCCCACGCCTACTGCCGCGACGGGAAAAAGCTTGAAAGGATTTCGCATCAGATTGCCGCGGAATGCCATCGTAACATCACCGGCGCGCAGGCGGGCGCGGAAAACAAGGAATGGGTATTTGCGACCGCTGAGTCATCGGCGTCTGGGCGATCATCGCGGCGGCTGCGGCTGGACGTGGGCCGGCGGATTGGAATTGGGCGCGGGCTTGGGGAAGAGCACTACCGTGACGTAGCTGTAGATCAGCGAGAAGACGCCGACGATGACGCTCGCCCAGAGGGTGAACTTCAGGATACGGATGCGGTTGGCGATTTCCTTGTCGCGCCATTCGGCCAGGCGGCGGTCGATCTCATCCAGCTTGCGGTCAATTCTCGCTTCGATCTCGTCGAGTTTTTGGTTGAGGTAGCTGTCGGCGGATTTTTTGATGCGGTTGGTGATGCCGCCAATGAGGCCGGATTCTTCGATGTCTTCCTTGATCGTCGCGGTGCGGTTGGGGGCGACGCCGGGGGAGGCGGATTGGTCTGGGAGAAACTGGTAGTCGGCGGCGCTTTCGGTGTCGCCGATCATGTTGGCGACCATTCCGCCGAGGAATGCGCGGCGCTTGCGGTTGAGCTTTTGGAAGAGGCCTTCGCCCTTCTTCAGCCGCTTGACGAGGGTGGGGACGGTGTCGCTTTCCAGCGCGGGGACGCCGCGCATTTTGGCCAGGACGACCAGGCCGCGTTGGGATAATCCCGAGAAGCGCATCGTGCGGATGCGGGCGATTTCCTGGGCGATTTGCTCGCGGGTGGCGCTCGCCGTGACGGGTCGGCGACTCCAGCGGATGACGTCGAGCATGGCGTCGCGATCAAACCCGGCGATGAGCTGCCGACGGTCATGGATTGCGGCGACAAGTTCCTGGCTCGTCTTGTACTCGGAAGGGTCGAGGCCGAATTCCTCGGCGAGGTGCGCGAGCTCGTCCCTGGGAAGCTCGGATAGCTGGCGCTGCGGAGAGACGCCGGCCACGACGCCCGGGCGGGCCGGGCCGTCGGACTGCCGGGCCAGCGCGCTGGCGGTTGAGGGGCCGGGCAATTGTTTGGGGTCAGGGGTGTTGGGCGAGTTGTCGGGCATGCGCGACGCGGTCTCCCAGGTCATGGATCAGGCTGTGTGCGTGCATCAGGATAAGAAACGCCACGCACAGCAGGATGCAGACGAGCACGTCCCCGCCAAACGTGCGGAACCGCACCCGCAGCCCGTGCAGCAACAAATACCGGCGAAGCATGCTGACATACTTCTCCCCCCCGGCCAACCACACGTACCAACCCCAAAGCGACTGAAGCGTGACGATCGTGGCGTAAATCGTCACCACGGTGGCCAGGGCATAGCGGAAGAAATTGAAAAAGTCGATCTGAGGCATTGGTGCAAATCCGAATTCCGAATCCCCGAAATCCGAATGAAATCCCAAATCCCAACGACCAAATCCGAAGGCGGGAGCCACGAATGAACACGAAAATGAACACGAATGGGCACGAAGAAGAAGTCTCCGTTCATTCGTGTGCCTTCGTGCTCATTTTCGTGTTCATTCGTGGCTTCCCCGTTTCGGAATTCGGAACTGTGATTTCATTCGGATTTCGGGGATTCGGAATTCGGATTTCCCCGCTCATTCTTCCGCTTCTTCATGATCCATCGCCTTCCCTCCGAACAGTAGGCTGCCGATGCGGACCATCGTGGCGCCCTCGGCGATGGCGGATTCGAAGTCGTGGC
>JAQGHP010000627.1 GCA_028288775.1 Phycisphaerales bacterium
CGACCAAGATATGTCCTACAGCACGTCAACTCAGGGCGCAACCGAACATTTCCCGAACTATAAAATACCGTGCTCTCTCACATGCGATTGCCCTGCCCTCCCGTCACGTCCCCCATCAGTCAGCCCGCCCCGAATGCACCAAAACGCACCCGAATGCACCATGTTTGCGATTTTTACGCGACCCTCCCGCCCCAAAGAAAATCCGGGGCCTCGCTACCGCTCGTACCCGGCGTGGAAGCATTCGCTCACTCCGCGCACCATCCCGCAAAACGCTTCCCAAGGATCGCTTTCCGTGTTCGTCGCGGTCATCGAAGCGCATTTTACCCGAAACGCCGTCGCGAAATCCCGCTTTACTATCCTCCGCGCTGCACGGATACCGATGCATGGTGGGTGTTTTCGCCCACGATTCGTCGCGCGCGGTACGGGACGATTCATCGACGGACTTTCGCTATCGCGCGACGGAAAAGGTGGGCGAGTACACCCACCCTACACAGGCTTATGCAATTTTCGGGGGTGCCCACACCCACGTTCCCCCATCTTTGGCAGGCCACCACACCGCGGCTATGTCGTCAGGACCGACGGCCATCACGCGCAAGCCATGCATTGCGACACCCAACCCGTGTTCGTGGTCCCATTCACAAGTGAAGGCGAGGTTGACATAAGCAAGATTCCCACGTGCCGATTCAAGTACCTCTATCCGTTTCAGGCTCACCAGTGGCCGGAGATCGGAGGCCGACAATATTCTCGGCATCACGGTCCCATCGGCTTCTTCGTACTCGGCAACGATCCGCGGGTAGGCACATACCACGGCGTCGAGTGCCGCGTCCAGAATGGCCGTGAAGTTGGATCGGATGAACTGATAGGTCTGGACCTGGCGCGGGGCTGGCTCCGGGTAGCGCCAGGGGCGGGGCTCCATCTCAGGATCGTCCGCCATGACCCACAACTGCACTTCCGATATTTCTTGATCGTTCGTTACATGACTGCGGTGCGTGGGGAGCGTGTCATAACCTTCCCACCAAAACTCTCCCCGCGTCAGACGCGGGAACGGCGGTAAGTTGACGATGTCGGGATCCATTCGATCTCCGCGCCAATAATCATTCAATAGCCCAATCCGTGTTCCTGGGCGTCGTCGGCAAGTTCCGCAAGCGCCTTCTGGCGGGCCGCGTCGCTGCGACGCTTGTAGTCCAACAGATCTCGCACCGCGATGCGGCGGTGCGTATTCACCTTGCGGCAGGGCAGCTTCTTCTGCTCGATGAGTTTGACGAGGTACGGCCGCGACACGTTCAACAAACTGGCCGCCTCCTGCGTGGTGAGTTCGGCGTGGACGGGAATGAGCGTGACCGCGTTTCCCGCCGCCATCTCGGTCAGAATCTGCACGAGCGCCGCCACCGCCGGCGCGGGCAATTCCACGTCGACCTTCCCGCGCCCCGCCCCCGGCTCGGCGATCGTGACGCGAAGGCTCTTCCGCGAAAACGGCGAAAGCTTCCGGCTGGACTCTTTCGCCGTCGCCGACTCCCGCTCATTAGGCGGGACGACTTTGTTCAACGCAGCTACCATGGCGCAACGCCTCCAAAAGATCGTTCAGTATAGAGGCTATCGGCAATTCGAAATATCCGCAACAGAGATTACATCGTTAGGCGGGATGCGCATTCACTACTCGGACCTGGCTGTGCCGGCGTCACAGGAAATACCCGCCTCCATTTTGAACCGCTCCCCGAGCCGGCGGGCGTGGTCGGCGGTGATGCGCCGCCGGCCCGAGAGGATGTGGGAGGCCATTGCCAGCGTCACCCCGAGAACTTCGGCGATCTGCAACTGATTCATCCCCGCCTCGCGCATCAGGTCCGTCAGTTTTTCGTTCGGGAGCCGATTGTCTCGCGGCGTCGGATGGTGCTTGTCGTCGTAGGCTTCAATCAGACCGGCGAGCACGTCGAGGTAGTCCCGCTCCCCGGCGTCCAAACCGCCCTCGCCGCGAACGGCCAGGTGATCCAATGCCTTGGCCGCCTGGGCGTATTGCGCCGCGGTGCGGAGGGGGCGCAGGGGGAACCGGCGGATGAGGTCCATGTAGGAATCCGCAGCCTTATGTTTTGTAGTAGTGACGCGGCTCATCGTTCCCTTTTCCATTTCTCGGTGTGGTATTCCTTGTGCGTCAGTCATGTAGTAGTCCGACCCGTCTAACTTATCCGGTATAATTTGGAGCCGGGCCGAGCCGGCCCGGTCGCAGCGTTGCTCCGTCTGACTCCCTCTCCCTCGTACTCGGGGGAGAGGGCAGGGGTGAGGGGCCGATGGACGAACGGCGTTGATCGACGGAAGTTTCGTGTAGGGGCGGCACCGCGGATCCTACGGAATACGAGCGCACTTCGACGTTTCGCCCCTCACCCTATTCCGCTCCCCCGCGTAACGGAGAGAGGGGACCGGAGCGGGCCCTGGGCCCGACCGGGGCGACACGCCCCGGCTCTGAAATTCTACCGAGCATTTTAAGGTGCGCGAGCCGGTAGGGTGGGCGTACTCGCCCACCATTTGTCCCGCCCCGTCAGGGAAGGCCCACCGATGCCCGTTCGCCGACGCGGGAAGAAGCGGTGGGCGGGTACGCCCACCCTACATCGTTGCCGTG
>JAQGHP010000651.1 GCA_028288775.1 Phycisphaerales bacterium
CATGAGCGGGCTGGGCAAGGGGATCTTCTCCTCTTCGCTCGCCAAGCTCCTTCAGGACAAGGGACTCCGCGTCGCCCCCATCAAGATGGAGGGGTACTACAACATCGACTCGGGCACGCTCAACCCGTACCGCCATGGCGAAGTGTTCGTGCTCGACGACGGCATGGAAACGGACATGGACCTGGGGACGTATGAGCGATTGCTCGACCAGGACCTGTCGCGGGCGAACTTCACGACGAACGGGCAAATCATGTCCGCCGTGTTGAAGAAGGAGCGGGAGGGCGGGTATCTCGGCCGCGACGTGCAGGCGATTCCGCACGTGACGGGCGAGATCAAGCTGCGGCTGCGCGAGCTGGCGGCGAAGACGGATGCGGATGTGGTGTTTGTAGAGGTCGGCGGAACGGTGGGGGACTACGAGAACAGCCATTACCTCGAAGCCTGCCGACAGCTTGCGTTTGAAGAGGGGGAGAATGCGGTGGTGTTCGTGGCGCTGACGTACATCCTCGAGCCCAACGCGCTCGGGGAGCAGAAGTCGAAGGCGGCGCAGCTTGGCATCAAGCGGCTGATGGAAGTGGGGATCATGCCGCATATTATCGCCTGCCGGGCGAGCGCACCGGTGAAAGACAAGGTGCGCGAGAAGATCTCGATGTACACCAACGTGCCGATGCGGCGGGTGGTCTCGATGCACGACGTCGAGAGCATCTATCTCATCCCCGACGCCCTCCGCGACCAGAACATGGACCGCGAAGTCCTCACGCTTCTCGACCTGCACGAGCGGGTCAACCAGAAGGCGGAGGACGAGGCGCGGATGAAGTGGCACTGGTTCGTCGATCACATCGGCAAGGCGACGAAGGAAGTGACCATCGCAGTGACAGGGAAATACACTGCTTTGCGGGATGCCTATGCGAGCATCATCAAGTCCGCCGAGCATTGCGGGGTGCAACTGGGCGTGAACGTCAACCTCAAATGGCTCGATACCACGCAGATTGATGCATCCAATGTGGACCGGCGATTGGCCGGATGTAACGGCGTGGTTGTCCCCGGCGGATTCGGCGTCCGCGGGACCGAAGGGAAGATCGAGTGCATCCGTTGGGCGCGAGAGAATAAGGTGCCGTACCTGGGGCTGTGTTTGGGGTTTCAGATGGCGGTCATCGAATACGCCCGCAACGTCTGCGGCATTCCGGATGCCAACAGCAGCGAGTTCGAGCCGAACTGTAAAAACCCCGTCATCGACATCCTCCCCGACCAGAAGAAGATCGAAGGCCTCGGGGGCAACATGCGGCTGGGCGGGAAAGACGTCGATCTCAAACGCGGCAGCCTCGTTTCACGCCTATTCAACAACGCCAACCGTATCCGCCTCCGGTTCCGTCATCGCTACGAAGTAGACCCGAAATACATCAAGGCCCTGGAGGAAGCCGGCATGGTCTTCAGCGGCAAGGCCCCGGGCTATCCGATTATGCAGGTGCTCGAGCTCCCGCAGGATGTTCATCCTTACTTCCTTGGCACGCAGGCACACCCCGAGTTGACCAGTCGGCCCTTGCGGCCGCAGCCCATGTTCCTGGGCTTCGTGGAGGCGGCGATGCAGAATGCGGATCAAAAGGCGGATGTGGTGGGGGAAGTAGGCAGTAGGCAGTAGGCAGAAGGCAGAAAGCTGGGGTGAGAGAGCTGACGTGCAATATTCCTTCACGCCGGGTACGAGCTGAAAGCGAGGCCCCGGATTCTTGAGTTGAGCGACGTTGACCCGAAGAATCCGGGACCTCGCGGTCGCTCGTACCCGGCGTGAACGTACACCCTCACTTATCTCTGATCCTCTCTGTCCACTGCCCACACTTCCCCCATCATGAAATTCGCATTCGCTTCCTCATTTTTCCCCGCTTCGGATTTTGAAACGATCGCGGCACACGCGAAGGAATTCGGCTTTGATGGGGTTGAGTTGGCGGGGGCGGTGCGCGAATCTGGCGCAGCTACGAATGTGTTTCTTACTGACCCGGCAAAGGTCGGCCGGGCATTTGAGGGGGCGGGGGTCGAGGTCGCCTGTCTCGACGGCTCGATCATTTTCACCGGCGTAAAGCAGCGTGATGCGGAATCGGCGCAGGAATTGAAGCAGGCGGTGTCGATTGCGCGGAATCTGAACTGCAGGGTCGTGACGGTGGGGGTGGGGCGGGGCGCGGCGGGGAGCAGCGCCATGGCGACGGCAATGGGGCTGGGGGACTGGCTGCTGCCGCTGGGGGATTGGGCGGCGGATCACGGCGTGATGCTCGTGGTGAAAAATGGGTCGGCCGTCCGAACCGCCCGGCAGATGTGGTCCGTGCTGGACCGCCTGCGCCATCCTGCGATCGCTTCCTGCTGGGATGTGGTTGCCGGGGCATCCGCGGGTGAAGGACCGCTGGTCAGCGTGCCGGTGTTGAATTCGAAGATTCAGTACACCCACGTCCCGCCGCCGGGCGCGGGGGAGGGGGACGCGCCGGTTCGCAAATTCCTCACCCGGCTTCAAGGCATTGGGTACGGGGGTTATGTCACGGTGGATTCCGGCGGACTTCCGTCCGATCGAGTGCCTGAAGCGATGCTCCCGGAAGCTCTCAAGAAGCTGCGCGAGTGGATGACGCCGCCCGTCGGGACCAAGCCCGCCCACAAGAAACTCGCGGCCGTGCCACGAAGTTAGCCCGAATTCAAGGCCCGTCACGGAGTCACGGAGGGCACGGAGGTGCGCTCGGAGCTCCGCGCCGATTGGTGGGAAGAATTGAACCGCCAAGACGCCAAGAGGCTAAAGGGAAAATGAGGAGAATTGAACGCAGAGACGCCGAGGCGCAGAGGAAAACGCGGAGAAATTCAATTGATCCAACGCCGGGGTCTCCCGAATCGCCGAGCATACACCCGTATTTCCTCTCTTTCCTACCTCTGCACCTCGGCGTCTTTGCGTTCGATTCAAATCCCCGCTTTCCCTTGGCGTCTTGGCGACTTGGCGGTTCAATTCTTCCTATCGAAGCCAACAAAAAACCCGCCTGTATGGGCGGGTTTTCTGCATTACGTCCTGCTCGGTCCGGCTTCTTACCTCGCGGCAACAAGCCTGCGGACTTTGGTGGCCTTGAGCCCCTTGGGGCTGTCCTCGGCGTCGTATTCGACGGATTCGTTTTCCTGCAGCGTCTTGAACCCCTCCCCTTCGATTACGGAGTGATGAACGAATACATCCTTGGCGTCCTCTTCCGAAGAGATAAACCCATATCCCTTTTGGTCGTTAAACCACTTAACCTTCCCGGTGGCCATGAAGCCATTCCTTTCCCAGACGTGGAGCAGGCACATTAAAAAATGCCCCGCGTACGGCACTGTACTAATTCCCGCACCGAGCCCTTCCCAGGCGGATTGAATCCCGCGTGCCACAGGACGCAATTACTTGCATTGCAAGATAGCAAGGGGCACAAACAAATCAAAAATAATTCTTTTTCACGTCATGCCGTTATTTTCCACTCATCCAAGGGTTATCCACAATGGGCTGCGCCGGCCTCGAGCCGCGTACCATTGGTTTCCACACCATTGGGCGGGCGAAATCCCTTGCGAACGGGCGACGAACCCGCAATGTCTTCACGAAGCCTAGATATTGCGCAAAATGCGTTAGGAAAAAGATTTAAGCTCGGATATTTCGTCGGCGAGCCGGATTTTCCCCATAATTGCCTTCCTCTCTGCGGATTTGGCGAGGTATCTCACGCAAAATGGGTTGCGGCGTGAATCGAATCCATTCGATTGTTTCCACATGTTATCCACAATCCCGCCCGCACTTGATTTCCGGCTTGTTTCCATCGAAGATGCCCCCTCTATCTCCCGGCGATTTTCCCCACGCGTATGAACCTCCTGGAAACGACACAACTCTGTAAGTCCTATAACGGCCGGGTCGTTGTGGACGAGGTCAGCTTCGTCCTCGCCCAGCAGGAGATCGTCGGTTTGCTCGGCCGCAACGGGGCAGGGAAGACCACCTCCTTCCGAATGATCCTCGGCATGGTCACCCCCGACAGCGGGGCGGTCGCCTTCGACGGCCACGACATCACCCATCTGCCCATGTACAAGCGGGCCCAGCGGGGGATCGGATACCTGTCGCAGGAGCGGAGCGATTTCCGTCGGCTGACCGTCTGGCAGAACCTTCAAGCCATTCTCGAAACCCTTCCAACCCTCAGCCGATCCGAACGCCATCGCCGGGCCAATCAGCTTTTGGATCAATACGGGCTGCTCAAATGCCGCGACCAAAAGGCCGACACCCTGAGCGGCGGCGAGCGGCGCAAGCTTGAGATTTCCCGTGCCTTGGTGACCGACCCCAAACTCATTCTCCTGGACGAGCCCTTCAGCGGCGTGGACCCGATCGCGGTGGAGGATTTGCAGGAGGAAGTCCGCCGGCTCAAGCGCGAGTTCGGCAAGAGCGTGCTCATCACCGACCACAATGTCGCGCAGACGCTTCGCGTGTGCGACCGAGCGCTGATCATCAATGAGGGGCGTGTGTTCAAGGAAGGCACGCCGCGGGAAATCATCAATGATGAGAGCGTGAGAAACGCCTACATCGGCAACCTCTTCCGGGGTGACGAGTTCGACGATTTGGAACCCGCCGTCCCCACGCGGGCGTCGTAGCCCGGATTTTTTCACCAGATGAAATCGAACGCAGAGGCGCAGAGACGCAGAGGAAAACGCAGAGAAAGCATCCATTGATTGTGTCACTCCTTCTGCAATGTCGGACGGCAATACGCATTTTTCTCTCTTTCCTACCTCTGCGTCTCTGCGCCTCTGCGTTCGATTCGCATCTTCGCGTCAAGCACCGCGGCCCCGGCTGCTGTAACATCTCGCCGTTTCGCGCATTCTTTTTGGTCATTCGTTTGTTGCCTATAATGGCGACGGATGCGCCGGACGTGGGTTGGACTTCGTGTCAATTCCGGCCGGGGCGGCCAACAATGGGTTGGCACGCGTGTCTAATGTCCGGCTTCCACGGAGATCTCCCATGAAACAACGCAGCCTGATCCAATTCGCCGCCTGCGCCGCGCTCGCGCTGGGCACCACCTCGCTCCGAGCAGAGGATGCGCCCAAGCCGGCAGATGCTCCCGCTACGGCCAAGGTGGACGACACGTCCAAGCCAGCCGATGCTCCGGCGGCAGCGAAGGCTGATGACGCCGCCGCGTCAGCGCCTGCGCAGGTCAGTGATGACGCGCAAAAGGTCCTTACGCAAATTAACGAAGCGTATGGCAGTCTGAAGACCCTCGACCTCGCCGGCAAGCTCTCGAGCAACATCGAGGCGGCGGGCGAGAAGCACAACGACTCGGGTGATTTCACCGCCAGCTTCGCCGCTCCCAACAAGTTCCGTCACGCCCTCAAGGACGACATCCTGTGCGGCTCCACGGGCGAAAAGGCCTTCTCGTACCTGAAGGCCAAGAACATGTATTCGATGGCTGATGCCGCGAAGGACAAGGTCGCGACCAAGGATCTGCCGCGACCGCTGCCGCAGATTTTGGAGATGCAGAACCCCTCGCTCATGCTCGCCCTCGCGAAGGACCCGTCGAAGGAGCTGACGGAAAACGTCGTGTCCGTCGCGAAGGCGGAGGATACGAAGATTGGGGATGTCTCCTGCCCGACGCTCAAGCTGTCTCTTAAGAACAAGTTGACTGTGCTGCTTGCGGTCGATCCGCAGACCCATTTCGTGCGGCAGTCCGTGACGAACATCAAGCCGATGCTCGACCAGCAGGGCGTGTCCGATGTGAAGACCGCCACGTACACGGTCGATTACACGACCACGACCGTCGGGGCCGAGGTGAAGGATGCGCAGTTCGCCTGGGCACCGCCTGAAGGGGCGAAGGATTTTGCCGCCCAGCAGGCGGCGGCGGACGAGGGGGAGTCCAACCCCTCCGACGCCCTCGTCGGGCAGGAAGCGCCCGCGTTCAAGCTCACGGGCCTCGACGGCAAGGAGCTCGCGCTCTCGGACCTCAAGGGCAAGGTCGTGATCCTGGATTTCTGGGCCACCTGGTGCCCGCCCTGCCGGGCTTCGCTGCCGCACCTCAACAAGCTTTATGACGAGAAGAAGGGCGAGGGCTTGCAGGTCTTCGCCGTCGATCAGCAGGAAGACAAGGACAAGGTCCAGGGCTTCGTGGACAAGACCAAGCTGGGAGTGCCCGTGCTGCTCGACTCGAACGGCGAAGTCGGTGGCAAATACAAAGTCAGCGGCATCCCCGAAACCGTGATCATCGGAAAAGACGGAAAAGTGAAAAAGGTGTTCGTCGGCTTCGATGCGAACTCCACGCCCGAGGAGATGCACAAGGCCGTCGCCGAGGCGATGAAATAGCCGCCAGGACGAACCCGAGCCGTGACCGATAATCCGCACATCGCCGCGCCAGTTAGAGTGAAATCGCCGCGGTTAAATTATTTTCAATTCAGGATGCTTCGATTCTGAAGGCCCCGCA
>JAQGHP010000690.1 GCA_028288775.1 Phycisphaerales bacterium
ACGCCGCGGAAATGGCCGGGGCGGTGCTTGCCTTCCAGCACGCTGGAAAGCTGCGGCAGATCCACCACGATCTCCGCCATGCCCGGCGAATACATCTCCGCGGGCGCGGGCAGAAAGACCACGTCCACGCCCGCCTGCTCGCATTTCTGGAGGTCGGATTCGACCGGCCGCGGGTACTTGTTGTAGTCCTCCTTGGGCCCGAACTGCGTGGGGTTCACGAAAATGCTGACGGCCACCTTGGGCGCATGGCGCTTCGCCAGCGCCATGAGCGACAGATGCCCGGCGTGCAGCGCCCCCATGGTGGGCACGAACGCCAGCCGCCCCAGGCTCTCCCGCTCCCGCCGAAAATCCGCGATGGTTTTGATGACTTGCACGGCGCGAAAGGTACGGGGCGGGGGGTGAAATGTAAAAGGGGATCGCGATTCAATGAACCGGCAGCATCCTCAGCCCGGGAGGGATATAAGAGGTACAACTCTGCAGAGGGACCCAATATAAAGCGCAAAATCCAACAGTCGAAATGAAAGGCGGTAGGTTGCCCTCACCGCGTAGCGGTCGGACCGAAGGTCCACCCTCCCGCCGCTGTGCATTTTGCATTTTGCATTCAGTTCCGCGCCACGCTTCTTACGCCCCTCCGGGGCTGGTTGCATCTGCTATGTTCGCCACCCACGGCTCGCGCCGTGGACTAAGGTCTTTCGCCCCTCCGGGGCTGGGGAAGACGAGGAACTAACCGCCCCAAGGCCCGGCACGTTGAGTGGGGAGACGTGGGCACCCGCGCGCTACTCCACCGGCAGCCCTTCCGGCGGTGTCGCGGCAATCGGCTTCTCACACCGCAGCCGACGGGAAATATCCGCCAATATCCGCGCGTCGAAGAACGCCCCCTCGTGCGCACCCTCGAAGGGTGGCGTCGGTAGCCACCAGGGCGACTGGCCCGGCGGGGCGGCGTTCTCCACGCCCACCGCATAGTCGCCCAGACGCACGTACGAATAAATCGGATACCCCGGCGGGTTCGCGTTTACCTTCTCCATCACGGGCGACCCGTGACGCAACGAATATTGCAATGGATGCAAAAGCGGCAACTTCTCCGCGGCCAACGCGCCGCGGTTGGGGGTGCTGATGGTGAACAGCCGGGCGATGCGCAGGCGGCGGCCCTTGCCGTCGGGCGGGGGCAACGCGGCGTACCTCGCCGCGAGGCCGCCGAGCGAATAGCCGACGACGTCCACTTCCGTCGTCTGCACGGGGTCATTGCACGGGGCGGCGCGTTCGACCGCGCCGATGATCTTCTGCCGCATCTGCTCGAACGTGCAGCACTCGAAGATGGAGAGGGTGACGATGCGGTCGTCATGCGTGACCGAGCGGAAGCGGTCGGCCATCACGACGGAGGAAATTCCCGGGTCCATCAGGCCGCCGACGACGACGAGGGTCCGGCAAAGCGGCCGCGAGTCCGCGGCCATGCGGCCCATGTCGCGGTCGGCCTTTTCGACGGAGACAGGGAAAGAAGGATTGTCGGGCTGGGCGGCGCAGCCGGCGAGGAGTATGGCGGCGAGGGGCCCGATGAGGAGGGAGCGGGGCATTGGAGGATTGTAACGCAACGCCCGCCTGCTGTGGCGTTGGGAAACGGACGATTAAGATTAGGATTAAGATTAAGATTAGGATAGGAGCGCGCCGAGATGCGTCTCAGAGCGCAGTCCTAATCTTAATCTTAATCCTAATCTTAATCGTCCGTTTCCGCCTTCGCCGCCAGTGTCAGCGGACCTCTGCCAGAAGCTGTGCGACCGTCTTCTTCAACACCGGGTGTTCGAACTCCGGCGCGATTTGGGCCAGCGGCTCCAGCACGAATCGCCGCTCTTGCAGGCGGGGATGGGGGATCGTCAAATCCTCGCGGGCGATGGACTCATCCCCGTAAAAGAGCACATCCAGATCGATGAGCCGCGGCCCCCAGCGCTCCCGGCGGACGCGGCCCATCTTGCGTTCCGTCTCCAGCAACGCGGCGAGCAATTCATCGGGCGCGAGGGACGTTTCAATCTCGGCCGCGGCGTTGAGAAAAGGGGGCGAATCCGGCGGCCCGCCGACGGCGGGGTTTTCCAAGAAGGAGGAGACGGCCGTTACCTTAATGCCCTGAATCAGCGCGAGAAGATCCAGCGCGCGCTTCAGGCTCAGCTCGCGGTCGCCGAGGTTGGAGCCCAGGGCGATGTAGGCGATGGTCGGCGCGGTGGCACCGCATTCGGGGCATTTGCCCTGGCTGGCGCGGAGGTCGTAGCCGCAGTGGATGCATTGGCGCGCGGCCGCGCGACGGGCGCGGGTTCGGGCACGGGGAACCTTGCGGAGGCGCCACCCGACGCGGACCCAGTACCAGATCGCCATAATGCCGGGGAAAGCCATGCGGAATCGCGAAAGCGGAAATGCCTGCGGGCGGCGTGCGAGCCGAACGTTCAACACAAAGAACCATGTCCACGCCAGGGCGACCGCCACGTGAAAGGCCACGCGCGTCGCACCCGGCCAGCCGAGGAAGCCGAGAATCGTCCAAGGTCGCGGCGGGCGTTGGGAGTCGGCTAAGACCATGGGGTCCCATTCGCAGTTTCGACCTGGCGCGGAGTCACGCCGGTGT
>JAQGHP010000742.1 GCA_028288775.1 Phycisphaerales bacterium
TGAATTTTGAGCTTTTCTACAGAGCCGGTCGTAAGCCTATTGTCCCTCTACCATACTCCGCGTTGGGAATGTCGACTCCGGTTCGGCGGCCAGAAAAGGGGGCATAAGCCAATTGCCGCCGAAACGACAAGAAGATGATAACTGGCATATGACGCCTTTTCTGGCCTCCCCTTTTCTGGCCTCGCTAAGGGCAGGCTGCGCCATCCGCCCGCTCGGCCGACTCAACGCTGTCGTAAAATGATATAACGGGTTCGCGTCACCTTTACAGTTAGTTCCTTGGTTAATCCCTCCCGATTCGCGCTCTGGGCTTACTTCTGGTTTTCCTGTTCGCGGGCGAGCTTGAGGCGGAGGTCGAGGTCGCTGGGCCAGGCTTCGCGGGGGAGTTTCTTGATTTGCTCGTAGAGAGAGGCGGCCTCGGCGAAGTCGCCGCGGATTTCGGCGTCGGTGGCCTGGCGGCGGAGGGTGCGGGCCTTTGCGAGCGCCGCGGCGGTGTCGGGGGCGGCAGGGGCGGGCTTGGTTTGCGGGGCGGCCGGGCGCGGAATCGTGCGCACCGGGGGGCGGGGGGCGGGGGTTTCGGCTGCGGGCTTTTTGTCTATTTCTTTCGGCTTGTCTATTTCATGCGATGGGGTGGGCGCGGACGTAGTCGGGGCCGCCGGGGTGTCGGCGGCGAGGGTGACGGGACGCGTCGTCGGGGCGGCGGGCGGGGTGGGCGAAGGCGGCGTCGCGGTCACGGCGTTTGAGGCCGTATCCGGGTCGAGGGCGGAGCGCTGGCCGGGAACGGCGGGGTGCGAAGGAGGAGCCGCCGGGCGCGGGGATGGCTGCGTGACCGGCGGCGCGGGGTGCGGGTCGACCTGCGGGCCGTCCGATGGCGGTGCCGGCGGCGGCGCGATTGGAGTGGGCTGCACCGGGAACGGCAGCACCGCGGGGCCGCCGGGCGCGGGATGGTCGTGCGTCGTCGCGGATGAATCGGCAGACCCATCGTCATTGGGGTCGGCGGGACGGGACGGGGCCGTCGTCGGCGAACCCGCGGGAATCATTTGGCGGAGCTTCACCATCATCGCCTTTGCGCGATCACCGAACACGCCCAGGCCCACCGCCGCGCCGCCGATCACCGCGAGGATCAGCAGGATCGCCGCCACCTTCCGCTTGCGCCCTTTCCGCGGCTGGGGAATCGGCTCGTCGCGGTCGCGCAGCATGGTCACGAAGCTCTTGAAATCCTCGGGCGTCTCCGGCGATGCAGTCGCCGGGCTGACGGGCGCGGACGCCGCGGGCTGCTCGAATTGTGCCGTGGGGGCGAAGTCGAGCTTGAACGCCGCGGCTAGATCCTTGGCAGAAAGGAAACCGTCGCGCGCGCCAGGCTTGCGTTGGCCCGATGCCGCGGCGGCGGGCTCCCGCGGGGGCAGGAACGATGCCGAGGGCGGAGCAGCAACGGGCGCGGGGGATGGCGCGTCGATGGCGTGTGCCGCGGCTGGCGGCTCGTGGGCGGGCGATGCGAGGGTGGGCCGTGGGTCGCCGGGAAACAGGGCGGAAGGCGTTGGGCCTTCGCCAAATACACTTCCGGCCGAATACACAGTGGGCTGCTCAGCCGGGACGGCCGGAGCCGGAGCGGGCGCTTCCAAGGGCATGCCGGCCGAATCGGGGGCATCCGCGACCAATGGCGGCGCGCTCTTCTTCGACACGGACTGATGCACGCTCGCTGGGGCGTCGCCGATCTCCGGCAGCGCCGGCTCGGCGGCTTTCTTCGTCACCTCGTGGACATTCGGCTGGCCTTTTTCCTTTTCCCGCGTGAAGGCCTGCCGCTCGCGGACGAGCGCCTCGCGGCTGCGGGCCAGGGCCTCGCGGTCGCGGTCGAACGCTTCGCGGTCGCGGTCGATCAGCTCGCGCTCCTGGTCGATCCTCTCGCGCTCCAGGAGGACGGCCTCGCGGGCGCGGGTCGCCACTTCGCGGTCGCGGAGGATCGCCTCACGCTCGCGCGCCACGATCTCGCGCTGCACCGCAAACGCCTCGCGCTCGTCGGAAAATGCCTTGCTGTCGCCGGCGAGCCCTTCGCGGTCGCGCTTGGCGGCCTCGTGCTCGCGGGCCACCGCCTCGCGCTCGGCCGAAACCGCGTCACGCTCCCGGGCGATGGCTTCCCGCTCGCGGGCCAGCGCCCCGCGGTCCTGATCTACCGCTTCGCGCTCACGGGCGACGGCGGCGCGCTCTTCCTCGAACGTGCCGCGGTCGCGGTCCACGACTTCGCGCTGAAGTTCGTAGGTCCCGCGGTCATGGGCGATGGCCGCCCGCTCCTGCTCGAATGCCTCGCGCTCCTGCCGCAGCGAATCCCGCTCGCGGGCCAGCGCCTCGCGCTCCTGCGCCGCCGCCTGTCTTTCAAGCACCGTCGCCGCGTTGTTCTGGGTGAACGCCTCGAGCTCGCGGGCCACGGCCTCGCGCTCGAGCTTGACCGTTTCGCGGTCCCGAATGGTCCCGGCGCGGTCGCGCTCGAACGACTCGCGCTCCTGAAGGATGACCGCGCGTTCGCGGGCGGCGGCGAGCCGCTCCTGCTCGACGACGGCGCGGTCGCGGATGACTTTCTCGCGTTCGGCCTCGAACGCCCGGCGCTCCTCTTCCAGGGCCTCGCGCTGCTCGTTCACCTCTTCGCGGTCATGAACGACCGCCTCGCGCGCGTCCGCGATCGCGCCCAGTTCCCGCGCGAGGGTTTCCCGGTCCTGGTGGGCGCGATGCAAATCCTCGGATGACGGCGCGGAGCCGCCGGGCGTCGCCGCGATGGGGGCCGCGGCATTGGCGGGAATTTCCTTGAACACCGGCCCGCGGCCGGGTTCACCCTCGCCTTCGATCAGCGCATCGGGATGAGCCGGGGGCTCCTGCAGGCGGTTGCACTGGGGGCAGAGGTTGACGGACTTGCCGATCGCCCCGCCGCAACTGTAGCAGATGCCGAACTCGCGGCTCAGGCCCTTCACATGGGCGGCGAAGCGCCAGAGTTGATGTGTCGTCGGGCCGCGGACGATCGACTGCGGCTTCACCCGCCCCTTATTTACGAAGGAGAGAAGCGTTTCCCATTTCATCCCCGGGGCGGCGGGGTTGCGGCTCTGCAGGACGTACCACGGCCCGATCCGCGGCTTGGTCGCCTTGCGGGCCGCGGGAGTGTTTTCCATGGTGCAGCGGGCACAGGTGGGGCTGGTGCCGTCGTTGATCGATCCGCAAAACGGACAGACGTGCTGCCCCTCGAGCCCGTCGCGGATCGCGACGGCCTCGACCGCGGGCGCAGGACGATCGCCCTCGCGACCGGCCTCAAGCGTCTCATTCGGAAATACGTCACGCATTGGCATGCGATTGTCACCACGAGTCCGGCATCGACACGGCGGAGCACGCCGATCCCACACGGCGCAGCCTCCATCCTTCCCATCAGCCCGACCGGCGTCAATATATTACACGGAATTCCCTTGCGCCCACGGCCAGATTCGCCCGGCGGAACCGTTTTCTTCGGAATACGTCATGCGGACCGAATAAAGCGGACTGAAGCACCGGAAACTATTATCGCAATTATCTTTTCTGCGCGGTGCCGCATTCCGGGCAGCGGTTGGGGGTGGCGCGGAGATCGAAGTAGTTCGCCCGGTCTAATTTGTCTGATAATTTCGGAGCCGGGCCGGGCGTGAGGAAATGCTGAACGATGAACGCTGAATGCTGAACAAATGCGGGAGCTCACCGCATTCAGCGTTCAGCATTCAGAATTCAGCATTTCCCCCGTTCCGCCCCTCACCCTATCCCTCTCCCCCGAGTACGAGGGAGAGGGGACCAGAGCGGGCCTGCGGCCCGACCGGGGCGACACGCCCCGGCTCTGAAAAACTTACGCAGCATTTTCGGTTGGCGTACCAATAGGCGCAGTTTCGGCAGAGGACAGCAAGGATCGCGTCACCGCGGTTGGGAATCCTGGGGTGTGAAATAATTTTTGACAAGATCACGATACGCGGCGGGGATGTGGCCGGCATCGAGCGCGTGGCGGGCACGGGCTACGTCCGCCGGCCAGGCAGCGGATTTCCAGGGCGGCGCGTCGCTTGCGCCGGAGGCGATTCCCGCGGTCGCGCCGGCGGCCGTGGCGTCGTTGCCCGATCCCGCGACGCCGGGTGTGCCCGCGCCGGCGGCGGCTTGGCCGGTCGTGTGTTCGGAATGGGCATCGGTGCCGGCGGACTGCGCCTGGGCGGAGGCGGATTTGTCGGCCGGCGTTTGCGTGCGGGCGGAGCCGGCGCCGTGGCCTTCATCAGACGCCCCGGCGGAAGCGTGGTCACCCACATCCGCGGCGTCGGAAGAGTTGGATTTGCCGGCGGGCGGGGGCGGGGCGGTGTTCTGGCCCAGCGTGCTGGCGTTGGGGTCGTCCGGGTCGGGGAGCAGGATCGGGCGATGCTGGGCGTCTGTCGAAATGTCGAACAGCGGGTGATCGGTATGGCCGGATAATTCCAGCGTCGTGGCCTGGAGGGGATGACCGGGGTCTGCGGTCTGACGAACCGCGGGCGAGGGGCCGAAGGACGCGAGCGTGAGAACCAGTGCCGCGGCCAGCGCGATGCCGCCCCACCCGCGCGCCCCCCGCCGACGGAGCGTCAGCGCCGACGGCGATGCTCCCTGGCAACGCGCTTCGGCCTCGGCCAAAACCGCGGCGAGCCACGGTCCGCGGCTCGTTGCACTGCGCCCCATGATCCAGGCCGAAGAGAGGAGATCGTCCAAGTGCAGTTGCTTGTCGGCCTCGATCGCCGCGGCGAGCGGTCCGGGCCGGCGGGCGAGGCCCCAGGCGATTCCGCCGATCAGGCCGGCGGCCAGACATGCTTCCACCGCGCCCATCGCCGGGCGCGCATGCCACAGCAGCGCGAGCGCAACGAGCAGTGCGATTCCGCTGGCAATTAGGATTGTCATACCGATGCGCTCGAGCAGGCGCAACAGCACCAGCCGCCGATGGACGGCGGTGAGAAACCGCGTGAAATGTGCGGGGAGCGGAGACATCGCTGCAAAAAGCTTATCGGATAGAAGCTCCGGCGGCCCGGAATGTGCAAGAAGTAGACGGTCGCCAAAGAGCGTAGTGGTCAGTTGGGAAAGTCGGGTGCCACAGGTCGCGGTACTCCGAGACCTGTGCCTTTTGCTTACCCGAAGAGCACAGGTCGGCGAGTACGCCGACCTGTGGCACCCGGCGGAACCATTAAACTGATCCACTATCCTAAAAAGGCAGACGTCGCGCGGCGTAAGGATCAGAATGAAGGGGAAACAGGCGGCAAGCCTTCAACCTGCGATTTGTCGTTTGAGTTCGTCTACGGCTTGTTGGATGCATTCGAGGTGGG
>JAQGHP010000781.1 GCA_028288775.1 Phycisphaerales bacterium
CCCTGCTCGCGCCCTCAGGCGGCTACGAAGCCCGTCGGGACGTTTTTCCAAAAAAAAGGAAAGGCCCCGACGACGGGAAGGCGGTTGAAATCCGCCGCGGACGCGCCGCTGTGATGGACGTTGTTCGCGCCTCGATGACCACTGCCGGGCCAAATCCGGTGGGAAGGTGAGGCGCGACGGACCGTAGGTGAGAGAAGTAGGCAGCTGCCTACTGCCTTCTGCCTGCTACTCCCGTCCTAAGCCAGAAGACCTGCCTGTGGGTGCGAGGGCCGGCGTGTTGCCGGCCCCTTCGGATTCGTCCTCGCGAAACGGGACGTCCGGGTTAGAGCACTTCCGCGCGGGTCGGGCCGCCGGCGGCTTGCCGATATGCAATCGGCCGTCGCGGGGCGCCATTTTCCCTCGTACCCACTGCTCCACCCTCGGTCGTCCTGCGATTGCGAACTCGCTCGCGGGGACGGTCTACTTCTTTGGCGTCACGCTGATTTGACGCCGGGAGCAGTTGTCATGGTCCGTGTTCTCTCTCCGCGCGGAGATTCCGCGCACGTCGTGAAGAAGTTCGTTGGAACGCTTGTGCTGCTGGGCGGAGCGATGCCCGCGGCCGCCAGCCCGGTCACGGCAGACCAGTTCTCGGGGTATGTGCCGGGCAACGCGCGGCCTGATTATCAACTCCCTGCCTCGGCGCTCGGGAACCTCAATGGGGACACCGGGTTTGGGGGCCTCACCCCCTTCAACCCGGCGTTCTCCCCCAACGACATCGTGATCGTCGGGGAGGGCGGCAGCCTCACGCTCCACTTGAGCAGCAACGTTCCGACCAACGGGGTCAATCTCGGGGTCTATGTCAATGACGGGTACCTCGACGCCAGCGTCCTGCACACCGGCCTGACGGACTCGGGGCCCAGCACGTTTTCCGCGATTCCCAAGGCCGTGGTGTCCGTCTCGCAGGATGGCAGCAACTGGTACGCCCTGAGCCAGCAGCCGCTGAGTTTTCCCGTGGCAACGAACTACTACACAGACACTGCGATCACCAACCGCTTTCAGCCGTTGGGGACGCAGCACGCGAGCCAGTCGTTGCCCTACCTGGGGACCGCGCAGCAGCTCGCGAACAGCACGTATGAGCAGATCAAAACGACGCTGAACGGGTCGGCGGGGGGCAATTGGCTGGATTTGAGCAGCGTACCGGTGCCCGCCGTCAACTACGTAAAATTCGATGTTCCCGTCGGCGCGGGAAGGATGGTGGTCGATGCAATCGGGGCGGTCGGTGCGACCAACACGCTTACGCGCGGAGCGACGATCCTTTCCGAGGACGTGGGCACGGGCACTCACACGTCCGACGTGGTGATCGATTTCGGCCCGCACAGCTACGACTTCCGCGTCCACTTCAGCACCCTGAACATCACCGGCGAAGACGCCCTCAAGCTGATTCAATCCGCCAGCGACTTGAAAGTGGCGTTACAGCACGACCCTTCCTTCGGGGATTTTGTGACCGGCTTCTCCTACGGCGGATATTCCCTGATCAGCAACGCCACCTTCAGCAACGGATACTGGGGCTATGACCTGAGCAACGACGGCCTGACTTGGACAAGTTCGGGCGAAGGCGCAAGCACCCGCCTGCTGACCGACGGGTCGTATGACGGGTGGCTGTGGTCCGGCGCGGACCACGCCAATCCGATCCTGCCCGTCGCGACACCCGAGCCGTCCTCGCTCGCGGCAATTGCTTTGTTGGGCGTGGGATTACTTCGCCGGCGGAAAAATAGCCCCGTCTTCGGATCGCCGACGTAAGCTACCCTCTGCATGCGCCTCCCGCTCTTTCGGGGGAGGAGTTCAAGGTTCGAAGGTTTCAAGGGTTCAAGGGTCCATGCCGCTTGAACCCTTGAACCTTCAACCATTGAACAATCCTGGCGGCCCCTAAACCTCTTCCGGGTACGAGGGAGAGGGGAAGTGCTTCAGCAAAAAAGTTCCGAGTGCAGCCATGCCCAACCGCAAGGCAACCCACGGATTCACGCTCGTCGAGCTGCTGGTGGTCATCGGGATCATCGCGCTGCTCGTTGCGATCCTGATGCCGGCACTGAGCGTCGCGCGGGAGGAGGCGCGGGCGGTGAAATGCCTGAGCAATCTCCGGCAGATCGTGATGGCGACTTCGATTTACTGCGACGCCAATCACGGCACCTATCCCATCGCCTACTACACCGGCGCGGACGGCACCTTCTATTCCTGGGACTTCACCACGGCTATCGTGGGCGGTAAGCCGACGAGCGTGCCCGGCCTGCTCTGGCCCGTCACCGGCGGCGGGGGGCTGGAGGTGCAGCAGTGCCCCAGCTACGAAGACCCATCCCCCGGCGGGTCCGACCCCTACACCGGCTACAACTACAACACCAGCTTCATCGGCCACGGCCAGTTCGAAACGATCCCCGCCCCGATCAAAGCCCAGCAGGTCCGTCATCCGTCAACGGTCGCCCTGTTCGGCGATGGGGAATACTACGCCGGCCCCGACAAGTACATGCGATCCCCGTTCCCCTGCGACGGCGACGTCTATTTCACTTCCCGCTCCGCCGGCACGCAGGCCTACCGTCACCGCCGCCGCACCAACGTCGCCTACTGCGACGGCCACGCCGCCGGTGTCACCGACCGATTTACTACCACCAGTGATCGGCCCGTCGGCCCCGGCACCGGTTTCTTGTCGATCGATAATTCGGCGTATGACCCGGGAGGATGAAGTGTGGGGAATGAAACGTGGGTTCTGAAACGTGGGTTCTGAAACGTGAAACGTGAAACGTGAGAAGACTCTGGTCAGCCGGGTCTTCTCACGTTTCACGTTTCACGTTTCAGACGCACGTTTCAGACGCACGTTTCAGACCCACCTTTCAGTCCAACATCTCCCACGGTGTACATCCCCACCCGTCCTGTTAGAATCCATTCGACTCAGTACGACACTTTTGCCGTCCCAGGAACCGCCGGAGCGTGTAGTGGCTAATCATGCAATCGAACGGCTCGCGGAGAACATCCGTACCGTGTTCCTCGGGCATTCCAAGGCGGTGGATCTGCTGCTGATCGGGCTGTTGGCGCGGGGGCACGTGTTGATCGAGGACGTGCCGGGGGTAGGGAAGACGGTGCTGGCGCGGTCGTTGGCCAAGAGCATCGACTGCCGGTTCAGCCGCGTGCAGCTCACACCTGATCTGCTCCCCAGCGACGTGCTCGGGGTGAGCATTTACAACAACCAGACGCACGATTTTGATTTCAAGCCCGGCCCGGTGTTCGCGAACATCGTATTGGCGGACGAGATCAACCGCACCACGCCGCGTACGCAATCGGCTCTGCTCGAGGCGATGAGCGAGGAGCAGGTTTCGATCGAGAACCATACGCACGTGCTCGAGCGGCCGTTCATGCTGGTGGCGACGCAGAACCCGTTTGAGTTCGAGGGCACGTACCACCTGCCGGAAAATCAGCTCGACCGTTTTCTGGTGCGTATTTCCGTGGGGTACCCCGACCGCGGCGCGGAGCACCGCATCCTTACCACGCGGCCCAACCGCACGGCCCTCGAGCAGCTCCGCCCCGTAATGACCGGGGCGCAGGTGGTGGAATTGCAGGACGCGCTGCACGATGTGCGGATGGATTCGGCCATCGTCGATTACATCCTCGACCTCGTCGCCGCCACCCGCGACGGCGACGGCCTGCGCCTGGGCGTCTCGCCTCGCGGCGCGCTGGCGCTAACCCAGGCGTCGCAGGCCGCGGCGATGCTCGCCGGCCGCGAGTACGTCACGCCCGACGACGTGAAGACAATGTTCCTCCCCGTCTGCGCCCACCGCGTGTTGGGGAAGAATTACCTCAGCAACGGCGACGCCCACGGCACGGAATCAGTCCTAAAGAAGATTTTGGGAGACGTCCCCGCGCCCCAGTAGGGGACAGAATGCAAATGCGATTTGATATTTCAAATTTGAGATTCAGGATTTGCGATTCCCAATCCCAATTCTGCACTCTGCACTCTGCACTCTGCAATCGGCGTTCAGCACTCTGCACTCTGCACTGAGCCCCCATGTCCCTGTCGCTCTTCAAGCCCGTCCCCGTTCCGCAGACCGCGACGCTGGTTCGGCGGCGGCCGTCGCTCGACTTTTCCATCACGGGCCTCATCTACTGCTCGATGATGATGTTCATGGGGCTGGCCGCGATCAACAGCCAGGCGAACCTGCTGTTTGGCGTCTTCGGGCTGATGATCGGAATTTTGATCGTCAGCGCGATCGTCAGCCGCATCGTCCTGCGGCGGCTGCTCGTCGTGCGCGTGCTGCCCAAGCACGGCGTCGTCGGGGAGCCGATGATCGCGTATTACGAGATGACCAACGGCAAGCGCTTCTGGCCGAGCCTTTCCGTGAGTCTTGCCGAGCTCGACGGGGTGGAGGGCTTCACCAAGCAGCCGCAATGCTACATGCTGCACGCGGCCCCGAAGATGACCGCCTCCGTTCCCGCGGAGCTGGTTCCCAAGCGTCGCGGGCTGCACGAATTTGACCGCTACCAGATCGCCACGAGCTTCCCCTTCGGCTTCATCAAGCGGGCTGTCATCGAGCGGCACAAGGACGCCCTACTGATCTTCCCGGCGCTGGCGCAGGTGGACGGGCGGCTGCTGGCAATGTGCCGGTCGGCGGATAATACGGGCGAATCCATGCGCCCGCGGCCGGGCGGGGCGGATGAGTTTTACGGCCTCAAGGAATACCGCGAGGGAGACAACCCCCGGCACATCTACTGGCGGCGAAGTGCCCGCACCGGCGTACTGGTTTCAAAGGAGATGACCCGCGTCGCCCCGCCGCGGCTATTGTTGTTGCTGGATACGTGGTTGCCCGACCGCTCGCCGGGCCG
>JAQGHP010000725.1 GCA_028288775.1 Phycisphaerales bacterium
CGCCGGCGAGCGTGTCGCCCGAAGAGACGTTCAGGGTGTGAGCGTTATTGCTGGTGTCCGTGTAGGTGAGCGAGACGCCGGTCAACGTGAAGTTTTGGTTGGGCGCGCTCGTGTAAGTGGTGCTGAGGAGGACGCGGGATTCCAGGGCTTCCAAAAGCCGGCCGCGCGAGGCGCGCCGTCCGCGTGCCTGCTGCGCGTTCCTATCCTGGTGGAAAATTCTCCCTGTGCGGGCGCGATGCTTTGGCATCTACCCACTCCTTCCCTGTGACTCGGAACCGGAACCCCGAGAGCAAAACCCCGAACAGCCGAATTTCTGAATCGAATCCCCGAACGCCAGTAAAGGTGCAAATCCAAGTGAGCAGGCTCAGGAATATCAAGCCGCATTTCAAAACGCAAGCAAAAAAACCTTCTTCAATAAAAATCTACAAAAACCGCCGGCGCAGCTTTCCCAAACCTTCAAAACCGTGCCGTTTCATCGGGGCGGGCGCACATTACGGGGCACCCTTAAAAGCGAACGACGTGTAGACTGTGACGCGATAGCCGACCTTGCCCACTTGCATGCCGATGGCTTCCGATGAGTCCTCGGAATCGGAGTCCTGATCGCCCCCCATGTTGTACCTCCCGCGCCCCTGATAACCCATGCCGTCCATGTCGCCGAACATGTTGGAGTTGACCATGCCGGTGGACGCGGCGTTGCTCGCGAGCAGGCGCAATTGGCCCAGCTCCAGCCCCGCGGATTTGGCGAGCCGGGCGGCATCATCATGCGCCTTCTTGAACGCGGCGGCGCGGGCCGCTTCGCGCTCCTCGGCGGAGATCTTGCGGACGAACAGGAACGCCGGGCCGCGCGGGTTCCCCTGCCCCTGCCCGTCGTTCATCCCCTGCTCCTCCTCGGCGACTTCCTCCTGCTCCGGGGTCGCGGGCTTGTCCGCCTTGCCGCTGCCCAGGTACGCCGACTTGACCTTCGCCTGCAGCTCCTGCGATTCCACCAACAGCTCGTCGCCGGTCTTGGCGGCGAGGGGCCACTCGGCCTTCAAGATCGTAACGAGGGTGACGACCGGCGCCTGGTTCTTCGCGGGCTTGGCGACGCGGCCGTTGCGCATCTGAATCATGCGCTCCATCTGCTGTTGCTGGTTGGCGTCCTGCGCTTGCGCGTCCGTGAAGCTCACGCTGGAATCCACCGCGCCCAGCTTCTGCAATTTCTCCTTCACGACGGCCTGCTTCTCCTTGAGCTTGCCCAGCGCCTCTTTGATGTCCTTGCCGTCGGCGGTAATCACCAATTGCAGGCGCATGAGATTGGGCAGACGATCGAGCGTAGTCGAACCCGAGCCCACCACCCCCGCCGCCCCGGTCTCGCCCTGTGAGAACTGTGCCTGCGACTGCGCGGGCCAGATCGCGCACAACAGCATCGCCAACGCCACGAGTGAAATGTGATTCCGCATCATGTTCCAAAATCCTTCCCGAAATAAATCCCGATCGTTCCGCACCGGACTTACGCCGCGAGGCCGCGGCGTCATTCCCGCAACCGCTCCATGCCCACCTCGTCACGGACGCGCTTGCGCAGCTTCAGCACTTGCGGCCCCTTCATCACGCGGACAGTCCAGTAGAAGTCGCTCACCTCGTAGGCCTGCGCCCGATAGGTCGCGTAGATCTCGTCGAGGACGGGCGTGAGCTCGTCGTCGCCGACGATCGCGATGGCGCGATAAGTCAGTCGCCGCCACGTGGTGTTGTCCCGGTTGTCGCGCCAGGTTTGGATCAGTGAATCGAGCGCCCGCCTGTCCCCCAAAACGCACAGCAGATATCCGGCGTAGGCGACGACCTCCGGGTCGCCGTCCTTGAGCATCGGCTCGAGCATTTCGCGGGTGAGCCCGTCAGGCGCCTTGACCGCGAACTGCGAGTTCGCCGAAAGCGTGCGGAACACGATCTCCGAATTCGAGGTGGTGAGGGCCATCTCGCCTTGCACGTTTGTGATCGGCTCCGCGCCCGCCGCGAGATAGCTTATCGCGGTTTTGCGGAGCGGCGATGACGCGCTGAAAAACGATATCGCCGTCTTCGTCCCGTCCTCACGCGACTGACTCAGGAGAATGACCTGCAGGGCGATGGTCCGCAGTCCGTCTCCCCCCGCGCCGCTGTCGAGCAGCGCCTGCGACGGAGCCGCGGCGTCCTCGGTGCTCACGCGCAGCAACAGCGCCAGCGCGACCACGCGCTGCAGCGCGCTCCCCTCGGCGGCCATCTTCTTGGAAGTATCAATCAGATCCTTTCGCGCCGGGCCTTCGCCGGTGCTCTGCTGCACGGCCCAATATTCGACGCCCAGGTAGGCGTGGATCAGCGACCGCTCCACCGCCGACGCGGTCGCGATGTTCGCTGCCTTCTCGCTCAACAATCCCCACAACGCGTCCGCCGCCTTCTCCGACGGCACCTCGGCCAGGCTGGCGGCCAGCACGCCGAGCATCTGCGGGTCGTCCCCGGAGACCGACCGCAGCGCGGTGAATAGCTCGACCCGCCGATCCCACGGAAGCCACCGCAGGGCGGAGGCGATTTTCGCGCGGTCCGCGCCAGGCTCCGTGGCAGAGTGGCGCAGGAAATCGACGGCGTCCTTGTCGTCGCCCAGTGCGGCAAGCGGGATCGCGGCGAATATCTTTTCCGAACCGTCGTCCGAGTGCAGCATTTTCCGCAGCGGCTCGACCGCCTGCGCCGCCCAGTCCGGACGGCCCTTGCCCGAGCGGAAATCCTTCAGCCACGCCTCCGCATCAACCGTCGAGGCCTGCCCCAAATTGGATCGGCGGGAATCGGGCCGCAGCCCCTCGAGAAGTTCATTGACCACTTTCGCGCCCGCGATGCGCACGCGCACAACGGGGTCTTGCAATGCGGCGATGAACTCGTCCGCGGACGCGTTGGTGCCCAGCGCCGCAAGCGCCGCAGTCCGCACTCCGGCGTCCTTGTGCGAACTAAACCGGCGCAGCGCGGACTGTGCGGCTTCGTCGTTGCTCTGCGAGCCCAGCGCCTTGACCACGTCCGGCGCGAGCTCCGGCCGTTTGTCAGGGACCTTCGCCATCGCCTTGATCGTGGACGGAACGCGCGCCTGCGCCAGCACGCCCAGCGCGCGGCTCACGACGAATCCGTCGGGGTCGTCGAGCAGCTTGATCATGGCCGCGTAAATGTCGGCGTCGGTCGTCTGCGAGCCGGTGCCCGAGTTCCGGTCCATCCCCGCGCCCAGCGCCTCCGCGGCCTCGGCGCGCACGCGCCAACTGGCGTTCGTCAGCAGCGACAGCAGGCAGTTTGTCGAGGGCCGACCCTTGGCCTCGCGGAGGAAGCGAATGCCGTGGACGAGCATGTCGGGGTCTTTTTCAGTTGCCAAGTATTTCACCACTTCCGGCACCAGGTTCAGGTCCGGCGATTCGGTGAGCTGCTTGAGGACGGCGGCGCGGACGTTGGGCTCGGGGTCGTGCAGGAGGCGGACGATGCCGCCCGATGTTCCCGTGCCGCCCACCGACTGCAACAGCCGCAGGCTCGTCTCGCGCATCAGCGCATCGGGGTCACTGAAAAGCTCCATGAGCAGCGGCGCGTCGGCAGCCGACAGATTCTTGCCCAGCTCATCGAGGGCTTCGTGGCGCACCCGGGCGTCTTGCGAGGCGAGCCGGTCGAAACCGCCGGGCCAGTGCAGCGCGAGGACATCCGTGGCGACGGCGCGGTAACGCAGCGCCGTGAGCCGTTCTCGGTCACGGTCGGTGGCGGCGGACTTCAGGCCCGCGTACACCTCGGGCAGCAGCGCCGCGCCGAACCGCGCCAACCGCTCGCGCGCCGCATCGACCTCCGATGGGTCGGAGGTTTGCAACATCGTCGCGATGTCATGCCGGGCGATGCCAAGATCCTCGGCCGACAGCGTCGCGGCCGTCGCCGCGGTGTGCGGCGTGGCTGCCCATGCCTTCAGCGCGTCCAGCGCCGGCGGGGTGATCGTTTCCGGCTTCCACGGGTCGAGGGTTTCAACGGGCGCCTTCCATGCCGCGAGCAGTTCTCGCGCGGCCAGGCGCTGGCGGAGCTTGCCATCCGCGAACGCCGACGCGACTTTCGTCGCGGACTCGTTGGGGTATGGCATCAGCCGGCGCACCGCGGCCTGATGCACGAGCGGGTCACGATCGGTCAGGTCCTGCACAAGGCGGTCCACCGCGACGGCGTCCGGCGCGCCGGACCCCTCCAACTCCGCCGGGGGCGCGCCCTCGGCGGGTGGCGTGTGCGCGTCGAGCCAGGCGACCAATTCATCTGCCTTCATGTACCCGTTATGCCAGGCCAGCACCTGCCCGCTTGGGGACAGCACGCGCAGTGCGGGCAGCGGCCCGACCGCGAGGTTGTGAATCGCATCCGCGTCGCGGTCGGCGTCGAGCCGCAGGCGCGTCCATTTGCCTAGTTTTTGCTGCACCGCATCGGTCGCGATTTCCTTGTCCAACTCGCGGCACCAGACGCACCAGTCCGCCCCCACGTCCACGATGATGGGCGCGCGGGAGCGGCGCGAAGTATCCAGGGCATCAGCGAAACGGATCGACCAGGGGAGGAGATTCCGCGCGGCCTCGGCGGGCTGGCTGGCCGGTGCGGCGGCAGCGGGCTTGGTTTCGGCCGCGCGGGAAACCAAGCGGGCGGGCGCGGGGGCCGCGAAAAAGAATACAGCGGCAGCGAGGCACCCGCACCCGGCGCGGAGCGAAACCATCTGTGTACCCGAGCTATTTCGAAATGCGCTGTCCATGCTCAGGTCCCCCCCGCCGGCTGCGTGGTGGGCCCGTGCTTGATGCGGCCCCAAAACGCGGCGTACTCGAACTTCGGACTGTTCTCGTGGTCGTGGCATTGCACGCATTGGTCCTTTGCGCGGAAGGGGGTCCGATGTTTGGGGTTCAAGACGTGGCCGGCGGAAGGGCCGTGGCAATCCTCGCAGCCAACCGAAACCAGTGCCGCGCTGTGGGCGCGCGACTCGAACCCGCCGGGCAGGCCATAGCCGGTGGTATGGCACTGCATGCACTGCGGATCGACTTCAAAATGCTTGCTCACAAGTGTCTGCCATGCCTGGGCGTGTTGCGTGTGCTCCCAGATGCCGTCGTCCGCGGCGTGGCACTTCACGCACGCGCTGCTGCCGGCGATGCGGTAATCCGCCGGGGTTCCCGGGGGCAGCGGCGGCGCGAGGCCGGTCTGGGTGGGCGTAAGGTCGCGGCGGCCCAACTCGTCGAGGTATTTCTTCAGGTTCTCCTGCTGGCTTGCCTGATCGGGCACCGCGGCGTCCATTTCGACGGTGCTGCCGGCCCATTTCCCGGGCTCGGAAACGTCGAGCACAACGAGAAATTTTCCCTTGCTGGTGGCGGAGGCGAGCAGCGTCGGCCCCACCCGCCGGGGCGGCACCGGCTGCCCGGTCGGGCCGCCAATGACGGCGTCGGCCTCGGGCAGCGCCGCCGCCAACTGCTCCAGCTCGTCCTGCGGCAGGTACGCGAGAACGAGCAGGGAATCATAACTCCCCTTCGCGCCGCCGATCGCGGCGAGGATCGCCTGCCGCGGGTCGTCCACGCGCACGCCCGCCGGGGCGAAGCGCGGGGAGAGCACGCCGGTGACCGCGATCCGCCGGCCCCCGGTTTCGCTGATGCGCAGCGGCTGCGCGACGAGCTGGCCGGCTTCATCCCTCACGTTCGCCGAAACCAGCGGCGCGCCGTTGCGGGCCGCGTCGCGGAGTGCGTCGCACCCCAATTCCGACTCGGCCTTTCCGATGTTGTGTGCGAAGACGCCCATCAGCTTTTCGCCCGCGAGGATGGAGCCGAATTTCACGCGGTCGTATTCGGAACTCCCGCGCACCGCGCCGCCGACATCCGCGTACACCACGTCGGATTTTTGACGCAGGCCGGCGACGTAAGAGCCGCGACGGAGCAACCCGCCCGACTGATTCGACGTGCAGCCGCAGGGCGTGATCCACCCGTCGGTGTCGCCACTGATGATGATCGTGAGGGGCTTCGCCGAGCTCGCAACGGGCTTGGTTTTTTCACATCCGGGGACACAGGCCGCGACAAGCAACGCGGTCAGCGCCAATGGCGCGGGCGACGCGATGCGCCGCCATGTGCGAGAGAATATGCGATGGAGGTACCCCACGATTGTGCCCCGGTTGCCCGTCAGCCGAGACGTCGTCAGTAGAGCAGTGAGTACGCGAGGATGTTCACGTTGACTTGCGCGTCGTTGGTGATCTCGTTGCCGCCGCAGCAGCAGCAGCCGTGCGTGTGGGCGGTGTCGTTCAGGCCGTCAACGGAATAGATGACGCCCAGCCGGTCGTTGAACGTTACGCCCTCGAGCGGCCGGACCGGCCCGTGCATTCCGTTCAGAGATTTGATGTCGTAGACGGTGTGGAAGACCGGGTGGGTCATGGGAATCGCGCTCAGGGAATGGTCGGGGAAGACCGCAGCCATTTCCGCGCGGAAGGAGCGGTCCCAGTCGGGCGAGGAGCAGCTCGCCGACGCCAGGAGCAGGCCGCCCCCCTCGACGAACTTGCGGAGGTTCTGCCGCTCCGCGGCGGGCAATTCGAAGGTCCCCTCGCCGGTCATGATGACGAGCGGGAACTCGAAGAGCTCGTCCGATGAAAGTTTGACCGCGTGAAACCGGCGGCTGGTGGAAATCGCCGAGTCCTTCTCCGCCTGGATCAGGAAATGGTCGGAGAAGCACGTGCTGCTTTTGGTGCCGGCATAAATAAGGTTGGCAACCTGCACGATGCCGTCGGGCTCCCCGCCGACCTCCTTGGGCTCGGGGACGACGCTCACCGCGTCCGTCTTCACGGTCGGCGCATCGCCCGGAGCCGCGAGGCCCGCGGCGCAGGCGAAGGCGAACGCACCCATCCATAGACAATGCCGAATTTTTCCCGTCATTCGCATAACGCACCTTACGCCATTTCTGTACGCCGCCGCGCGTCGCGCCTTACTCCTGGCCCAGTTCGTCCGCGACGCGCTGGAAGTACTCGCCGACCTTTTGCCTGTATTGAGAGGGGACGGCCACGTCGGATTCACCGGATGCCTGGAGCTTGCCGGAATCCACGCGGCCCCCTGACTGCCCCGGCGTGCCGTTGGCGCTGCCGGGTGTGCCCGGGCCGGCGGCGCTTGCGCCGCGGCGCGTGCCGCCGGCCTGGCTGCGGCTGGGGATGCGGCCGTAGAGGCTCGTGTTCCGCAGCGAGCTGCGCCGCTGGCTGAAGCCGCCCGAAGCGCCGCTCCCGCCGCCGGGCTGCATCCCTTCCGCGGCCAGCAACTGGTCGATGGTCGCGCCCATCGGGTGAACGAGATTTGGCGCGAAAGCCAGCGGCGCCAGCCCGCGCGCCTTGCCTCCCATCGCGTTCGCTTCCTCGATGAACTCCTTCATGATGTCCGCCGCCTCCTGCGCCTTGCCGGCGGCGGTAGCGCCGTCGAACGCGCCCAGGTCCGCCGCGGCGTCGTTCATCTTTTCCAGCGCGCCGCTGTCGCGCACGTCCCGCACGAAATCCAGTGCCGATTGCTTGAGATTGCCCAGGTCATCCTTTAACTCGTCGGGGTTGGGCGCGGGCGCGTCCGCCGCCGCGAGCACTCCGGCCAGGGCGGATGCGAGCGTCATTGGGGTCGGGAAGGCCTTGGCCTGGACGAACGGCCCGACGACGGACGGGAGCTTTTCCGCGTGGTCTTTAATGTCGCGCAGGAGGTCGTTCAGGTCCTGCGAAAGCCGGCGCTGCTCGGTCTCGAGGTCGCGCATCCGCGCCTTCGCCTTGGGGTCATCCGGCTTGGCCGGGGCCGCGGACTTCATCCGCTCCGCAAGGTCTTTCTGCCGCTCCCACAATTCCACGTAACGGGCCTGGTCTTCGATGAGGGGGAAGATCTTGTCGAGGTTGTCGAGCGGCTGCGCCACTTCCTTCTTGAATTCCTCGCGCTTGCCGCCGAGCTTGTTGCGGATGTCATCCAGCTTCTCGCCGGTCTTCCCCGCCGACGGGTTGCCCTGGCCCGCCTCCTCCGTCGCCTTCGCGGCATCGGCCATCGCCTTCGCCATCTCTTCGAGCTTTTTGTTGAATTCCTTGTCGACGTCGAAGGGTAGCTGTTCCTTGGCGGCCTCGGCGACTTCGTCCGCCGATTCCTTCAAATCGCGCTCCAGCTTCTTCAAGGCCTCTTTTGCCTCCTTCGAAAGCTTGCTGTCTGGAGGGAGCGCCTTCAATTCCGCCTGCTTGGCGGCGAGCTGGTTGTCCAGCGCCTCCAGCCGCCGGGCGGCCATGGCGTATTTCGCCTCCAGCGTCTCGAGGCCCTCACGGGCGACCACCATGCGGTTGAAGTCTTCGTTGGAAATGACGCGGACCGTCACCACGGGGCTCTCCGAGCCCTTGGCCCCGGCGGGGTCGTTGTCCTCAACGCGGGCGTAGAGCTTGAGCACGTCGCCGGGCGTCAGGCCATACTGCCCAAGATCGATCGGGACGACTGTCGAAACGTGCGTGGGCTGGCCGGGCGGGATGGGAAGGTTCCCCGCCGTCGCCCGCGCGTCGTTGAGGCCGCGGAATAGCTGGAGCGAGGAAATACCGTAGTCATCCTCCGCGGCGATGTTCACGTCGATCTTCGCGTCCGGCGTCGCGAACGCGCTCTCCTTGGGCTCGAGGATGCGGACGAACGGGCGCTCGTCCTTCAGCACCGTGACCGCGGCAGTGTACGGCTCACGCGAGGGTTGGTTCGCGGTGTCGATGATCGTCAGCCGCAACTTGCCGGGAGTCGCGATGACAAACGAGCCGAGCACTTCCGCGGCATCTGGGGCAATCGGAGCCAGCGCTACCGGAGCCGGCTGCACGACGGGCTGCGTTGTGGGCGTCGCTCCGGGCACGAAAGCGATCGAGCCGCCCGAGAGGGGGCGATTGCTCTTCGCCCACATCTCCACCTTCGTGCCAGCCAGCCCCACGATCCCGCGCTCGGGCACCGGGCCGTTGTAGGGAGGAAGGTGCGTGTACGCGGGGGGCGTGATGCGCACGCGAATGTCGCGAAGCTCGGGGACGGTGATGACGCTGAAGTGGAACCGCCGACTTGTCGCCCCCGAGCCCTGGACGTAGTACGTTCCGTCCGCGGTGATTTGGGAGACGGTCGCGCGCCAGGTGCCGCCGGTCTCGGGGAACATCGGGACGGATTCTTCGCTTTGGCCGTCGGGGTGGAAGGTCAGTTGGACGTGCTCGACCGCGCCGCCCACGGGCGTGGCACGGACGTCGAGCGCCGCGCCGTAGATGATGCGCGTGTCGCCCGGTTCAACTTTGAATTCAATGCTGCTGTAGGGCGGGTGGTCGCCGAAGGGATCGGTGAAGCGCGACCATTGCGTCGCAAGCAGTCGCGGGGCGGCGAGGGCCACGACGCCGAGGA
>JAQGHP010000033.1 GCA_028288775.1 Phycisphaerales bacterium
GATGACGGCCACCGTGTCGCTGATCTGCTTGCGCTCGATGCCGTTGCGGCGGTCGTCGATCTCCTTACGCAGCTTCTGGGCCTCGCCCTTGTAGCCGAAGGCGCGTTCGATCTCATCCGCCAAGGCATACGCGGCTTCCCAATCCTGCTTGCCCATTTCCTCCTGCACGGCCCGGCGGAGGGCCTCGCGGTCCTTCTCGCGGAACGCGACGGACCGGGCTCGGTCGCTGAGCAACTGCTGCTCGCTCATGAGGTTCATCAGGATGGCGATTTGATCGAGACGTTCGGAGAGGGGGGCGAACATCTCTTCGCGCGAGCCGGAATGCTGGGAGGTGATGGCGCGAGTGATGGGCCAGGAAACGCCGACGGCGATGAGGCACACGCACCCCGCCGCGAGCATTGCCCACTGCGTATGCGGCGGATTGGCGACCAGGTAAATCCCGACGCCGAGGACTGCCAGCGAAAAGACCGCCGCGACCAGATACCACACCAACGACGGGAAGTTTTTCTTCTCCACGGTGACCTCTGGGCAGGAACTATTGAGATGTCGTAACCGCTGAGTCTGACTGTAAGAGGGTATACGGAAGGTGTCAACGTACGACTTGATTTGCAGGAGCCTGCGCCGCCGGGGCTGGCTGCGCGGGAGGGGTCGCAGGGGCCTTGGCGGCCTGCTCGCGAACCAGCCGCTCGCGCTCGGAACCGACGACGCGCAGGAGCGCCCAGGCGCCGACGGCCGCACCGATGGTTAAGGGGATGATGGGATCCAATGCCGACCTCGAAAAAGGGACGTACGCGTCTCCTTGATCGGCTGGGAAGGGGTGGGGAGTTGAGATCGGACTTTTCCTCCGATGTCGCTCTCGCTCCTTTCTGGTACAGGCGGTGGTCACTTGGGCGGTGGGAAAAAGGTGAGGATATCAGTCGCCAGCGTGAGAAGGAAAATGGCAAACATGGGTATGCTTAGCTTGGGCTTGTCGGACCTGAAAAACACGATGATCCCCAGAACACCAGTGGCCGACCCGACAAGGAAGCCTACGAGGACAAGCATCCCACCGAAGATGTCCACCCAGCCTACATAATCGGGCTGCCCGCGATAGACAGCTGCAATCGCACAGGCGGTTAGGTTAAATAAACAAAGCACCGTCGCGATGGCCATTACGCAGACCTTCGGATCGGCAGATTCCCATGCTCCCTTCCACCGCGCAATCCGCGACAAAGTAATGCACGTAGATGGCCTGCGGTAATCAAGGATCGGCCTCGCCACTTAACCCATCCCTTCGCTTTTTGTGACTTCGCCGTTCCGGGGCGCTACGACCTTTGGATTCCTACTTACGATTCCGTCCGTCAGAGCCTTTCATCAACGGACTGAGCCGCCGGGATCTCTTGGGCAATTTCAATCGCATCTACTCCACCGCCTCCACCCGCGCCCCCGGCGGCCAGGGGTGGCCTCGGCGGTAGTCGGCTAACGGCATAATGCCGCGGCCGTCGGGTTGGAGATCAATCACCTCCAGGCCGCCATCGCCGGTTTGTAGGAAGCCGTCCGTCATGATTTCGCCGGGGTGCCAGCGGGGGCCTTCGGAGGCGGCGGGGCGGGCGCGGACGAGGCGGAGGCGGGCGAGTTCGCCGCCGGCGGCGTCGCGGAGGCTCACGCGGCAGCCGGGCCAGGGGTGGAGGCCGCGGATTTTTCTTGCCACTTCCTCCGCGGGGCGGGTGAAGTCGATCTTGGCCGCGGCTCGGGAAAGCTTGGGGGCGAGCGTCGCCAGCGATTCATCCTGCGGCTGCTCAATCGCCCGGCCGGCCTCCAGATCTTCAATTACTTTCAGGACCAGGTTTACTCCGTCCTTGGCGAGGCGGTCGTGGAGTTCGCCCGCCGTCTCGGTGTCGCCGATGGGGACGGCGGACTGCGCCAGCACCGCGCCGGCGTCCATCTTCTGCGCGAGGCGGATCACTGAATTGCCCGCGATGGTTTCACCGCTGAGGATGGCCCAGTTGATCGGCGCAGCGCCGCGGTATTTGGGTAGCCGGGAGGCGTGGAGGTTGATGCTGCCCAGGCGGGGGTGATGGACGATCGGCTCGGCGATTTTTTGCCCGAACGCGATGACGACCATCACATCCGCATCGGGGAGTTTTTCGGCGTTGATGTTGTCAGTGCGGAGGAGGGGAAGATTCGCGGCGAGGGCGGCTTGGGAGATGGGGGTGGGCGTCAGCCCTCTGCCGCGGCCGGCGGGGCGGTCGGGCTGGCTGACGACCTGCACGACCTGGTGCGGGGAGCGGAGAAGGGCGTCGAGCGTGGGGACGCCGAACTCGCCGCTGCCGGAGAAGATGATGCGAAGGGGCATAATTAAATTCCGAAATCCGAACGCCGCGGATACGGAAATCCGAATTCCGAATCCCCGAAATCCGAATCAAATCCCAAGTCCGAATAACGAAATCCCAAGGCAGAGAGAGCCACGAATGAACACGAATTCACACGAATTTAGACGAATGAATTAGGACTTCTTATTCGTGCCCATTCGTGTTCATTCGTGGCTCCCTCCGGTTTCGGAATTCGGATTTCGTCATTCGGATTTGATTCGGGTTTCGGGGATTCGGAATTCGGATTTAGCGCCCTCGGGTTTCACGGCCTCAGACTTACGCCTCATTTTCCGCCCGTCGCCCGGCGGTATTGTTCTTCAAGGTCCTTGAGCAAACCTCTGTTCGCGATCTTCGCCACCGCGCCCATGCGGTCGGTGAGGAGGACGCCGTTGAGGTGGTCGGTTTCGTGTTGCCAGACTCGGGCGACGAAGCCGTCGGCGGTTTCGTGGATGGGGTTGCCTTCCAGGTCGCGGGCGTCCATTTGCAGCCGTTTGGCACGGACGATTTTCACGCGCAGCTCGGGGATGCTCAGGCAGCCTTCCTCGGCCTCGTCGTCGCCCTCGGCTTCGGTGAGGACGGGGTTGACGTAGACGCGGTCGTCCTCGGGGTTGCCGGTGGCGTTCATGACGAACAGGCGAATGTTGCGGCCGATCTGCGGGGCGGCGAGGCCTACGCCGTGCTGTTCGCGCATGGCGAGGAACATCTGGGCGGCCAGTTCGCGCAGGTCGGGGGTGAATTCCTTGATCGTCGCGCTGGACTTTTTTAGACGGGGGTCGGGATAAAGAACAATCTTAAGTGCCTCGGCCATGAAAGTTGAACCCGCTTTGACGCCTTTTCGCCTATAATGACTCCGCCGTTAGAGTTTATGCGGCCAACCCGTTTATTGACAGGGTTGTCGCAAAACGAGTAGATTTCGCGTTGAGAAATCCCAGGCCAGCCCAAGGATGAGGACCGCACCACTGTGTCAAACCCCAACACGCCAGCCCCGCCCGCGGGCTACAGCGACGTCCCCGACGACGATCGGAGAAAGGCCCAGAGGTTCTTTCTCCAAGGCAATACCGTCGCCGGCACGGGCAATTACGAGTACGCCATCGAAATGTACATCCAGGGCCTGACCCTCGACCCAGAAGAAATCGAGGCGCACAAGGCCCTGCGCGACATCTCCCTGAAACGCAAAGTGTCCGGCGGCAAGGACCTGGGGATGTTCGAGAAACGCAAATACCCCACCAGCACCAAGGAAGACAAGACCAACATGCTCAACGCCGAGCGGCTGTTGGCCTACGAACCGGGCAATACCGGGCACATGGTCGTGCTGCTGCAGAGCTCGCACCGCGCCGGCTATTACGACACGGCGATGTGGATTGCGTCCCTGCTCCTGCGCGCCAACCTCGACGCCGCCAAGCCCGAGTACAACAAGTTCATCATCCTGAAAGACGTCTACAAGGCCCTGAACGAATATAAGCTGGCGACGGACGCCTGCTACGCCGCGTTGCAGCTTCGCCCCAACGAAATGGATTTGACGGGCGAGATGAAAAACCTCGCCGCGATGCAGACATTGACCCAGGGCAATTACCTCCGCGCCAAGAGCTTCCGCGAGAGCATGCGGAACAAGGACTCGCAGGACCAGTTGCTCGAGGGCGAGAAGGACGTGCGCTCAAGCGACTTCCTGACCCGCAAGATCGGGGAGACCGAGGCCGAATGGCGGGCTCATCCCGAGGATTCGACGCGTTTTAGCAAGTACATCGACGCGTTGAAGACCACAGAGGTCATGGAACACGAGAACCGCGCGATCGAGCTGCTTGAGGAATTTTACCGCAAGAGCAAACAGTTCAAATGGCGGCAGAAGGCCGGCGAAATCAAAATGTCCCAGCTCACCCGCATGGAGCGCACGCTTCGCTCGCAGGTGAAGGCGGACCCGGAAGACGTCGAGCTGAAGAAGGAATACAACGCCTTCCTGGTGGACAAAGTGAAGAGCGAGCTCGATGAGTTCAAGCTGATCGTCGAGAACTACCCGACAGACACCAGCGCGCGGTTCGAGATGGCCAGCCGCATGTTCCAGTTGCGGCAATTCCAGGACGCGATCCCGATCTTCCAGCACGTGCGGAGCGACCCCAAGTTCCGCAGCAAGGCCGGCACGCTGCTGGCGCGCTGCTTCCTGGAAGCCGGTTTCTACGACGAGGCGGGCGACACGCTCAAGATCGTCATCGACGAATACCCCGCCCGCGGCGACGAGACCTCGAAGGACATGGTCTACTGGTACGGCCGCACGCTCGAACACCTCAACGACATCCCCACGGCCATCAAGCAGTACAGCCAGGTCGCGCAAATGGACTTCAACTACCGCGACGTGCAGGAACGCATCAAACGCCTCCGCGCCGTTGGCAAATAGGCGACTTAGGATTCACCACGAATTCGGGATTCATCACGGAGGCACCAAGACACGAAGGCGTGCCTGGGCTGCCGTGCCGCTTGAGGTCATAACTTTTTTTCTTGGATGGCGAGGAGATTGAACCGCCAAGACGCCAAGGGGGAAATGGGGACCGAATCGAACGCCGAGACGCCGAGGCGCAGAGACGCCGAGGTAGGAAAGAGAGGAAATGGGAGTGCATCCGCTGTGATTCGGGAGAACCCCGCCCTGGACCAATTATTTTCTCTTCGTTTTCCTCTGCGTCTCTGCGCCTCGGCGTCTCGGCGTTCGATTCTCCTTCTTTTCCTTGGCGCCTTGGCGGTTCAACCATTCTTCCCAATTGCTAAAGCGGGCTCGTTCTTAAGCACCCCTCCGTGCCTCCGAGGTGAATCTCCTCCCCGGTTTGCAAAGGTTGTATCCGCGCGCATACACTTTCGCCGGTCGGGATAACCTTGAAGGAGGTTTGTCGTGGCTGGTGAAAAAACTGCGTCGATCGAGGAGTTGCTCGGGAAGGATGCGAGCGACCTGCTGAACTATAAGGCAAAGGGGTTTTCCAAGGACTTGCTGCATCTGCCCGGGCCGGACTTTGTGGATCGGGTCGTCGCGGCAACCGACCGGACCGCTCCCGTGCTGCGGAATTTTCAGCAGTTCCTTTCTCACGGCCGACTGGCGGGCACGGGGTATGTGTCGATCCTTCCGGTGGACCAGGGCATCGAGCACTCCGCCGGGGCGAGCTTTGCGCCCAATCCGGTTTACTTCGACCCGGAGAATATCGTCAAGCTCGCGATCGAAGGGGGCTGCAACGCGGTCGCCTCGACGCTGGGGGTGCTGGGGTCGGTGGCACGCAAGTACGCCCACAAGATTCCGTTCCTCGTCAAGCTCAATCACAACGAGTTGCTGACGTATCCGAACAAATTTGATCAGATCGCTTTCGCGCAGGTGAAGCAGGCGGTGGACATGGGAGCCGCGGCGATCGGCGCGACGATCTACTTCGGCTCACCCGAAGCCGATCGGCAGATCCAGGAAGTCAGCCGCTGGTTCGCCGAGGCGCACGAGTATGGCCTCGTGACCGTCCTCTGGTGCTACCTCCGCAACAACGCGTTTAAGACTGCGGACAAGGATTACCACGTGGCCGCGGACCTGACGGGGCAAGCCAATCACCTGGGCGTCACGATCCAGGCCGACATCATCAAACAGAAACTCCCCGAGACCAACGGCGGATACACCGCCCTCAAGTTCGGCAAGACTGACAAACGCGTCTACTCAAACCTCACCCCAGGCGATCACCCTATCGAGCTCACCCGTTACCAACTGGCGAATTGCTACATGGGCCGCAGCCCCCTGATTAATTCCGGCGGCGCCAGCGGCGACAACGACTTCGCCGAGGCCGCGCGCACCGCCGTCATCAACAAACGGGCCGGCGGCATGGGCCTCATCAGCGGCCGCAAGGCGTTCCAGCGGCCGATGAGCGATGGAGTGAAACTGCTGAACTTGGTCCAGGACATCTATCTCGATAACCGGATCACGATCGCTTGAAGACAAGCGGCATCGGGAAACGGGAAGAGAGTTGAACGCAGAGACGCCGAGGCGCAGAGGAAAAACGCGGAGAGAATGATTTGCTTGGAAGCAGGCTCCCCCCGGGAATCCTTGGCATCCATCGGAGTATTTTCCCTCTCTCCCTCCTACCTCTGCGCCTCTGCGCCTCGGCGTCTCTGCGTTCAATTCTCCCCGATTTCCCTGGCGTCTTGGCGGTTCAATTCTTCTTCTCCTTGATGTAAGCGGCCGACCCGCCGATAATGCTGATATGAGCCATCGATCGATTCGAATGATGCGGATGCGGCAGGGGTAAGGCGGCCGGCGCTCGCGCCGGACGTGTTACCCCCACTGTAGCTGCATGCGTTCGATCCGGACGATGGCTTTCTTTTTTTGGCGAAGGGACTAGAGCCCATGGCTGACCACTACTATCTCACGACCCCGATCTACTACCCCAACGGCGAGCCGCATCTCGGGCACGTGTATACGACCGTGGCGGCGGACGCGATTGCGCGCTATCACCGGCTTGCGGGGGATGACACGTTTCTTCTTACCGGCACCGACGAGCATGGGATCAAGATGGTGAAGACCGCGGCGGACGCGGGAATTGAGCCGGCGGCGCTGGCCGATCGCGTCGTGGCGGTGTTCGAGCAGGTCTGGAAAGAGCTGGAGATCACCCACGACGATTTCATCCGAACGACGCAGCCGCGACATAAGCAGGGCGTGCAGAAAATCGTCGAGCAACTGCTCGCCAGCGGCGACATTTACCTCGGCGGCTACGAAGGATGGTATGACGAGGGGCAGGAGGAATTCGTCACCGAAACCACCGCGAAAGACCAGCAATTCAAGTCCGCCATCAGCGGACGGCCGTTAGTTCGCTACAAGGAGGCGAGCTATTTCTTCCGCCTCAGCAAGTATGCGGGCCGCGTGCTCGAAAATATCAAGGCGAACCCGGAATTCGTGCAGCCCGCCTCGCGGCGAAATGAAGTCATCAGCAAGCTGGAGCAGGGGGCGGAGGATTTGTCGATCAGCCGGGCCACGCTCAAGTGGGGCATTCCGATGCCCAATGACCCGCAGCATGTCGTCTACGTCTGGATCGACGCCCTGAGCAACTACATCACCGCGCTCGGCTACGGCTCGGACGATGATTCGCTGTTCAGGAAATACTGGCCCGCCGACCTGCATTTGATCGGCAAGGAGATCCTCTGGTTTCACGCAGTCTACTGGCCCGCGATGCTGATGAGCTTGAATCTGCCGATCCCGAAGCGCCTGTACGCCCACGGCTGGTGGACCGCCGAGGGAAAGAAGATGAGCAAGTCGATGGGGAATTTCATCGGCCTCGACAAGCTGCGCGAGATCGGGAAGGTGCAGGGGTATGATGCGCTGCGCTACTACATGCTGCGCGCCGCGCCCTTCGGCAGTGACCTGGATTGGACCGATGCCGACTTTCAAAAGTCGTTCAACGAGCTGGCGAACGTCGTCGGAAATTGTCTCAACCGCACGCTGAACATGGTCGGCAAGTATCGGGGCGCGGTGCCGCCATTGGGCGAACAGGATGATCTGGACCGCAGCGTCATCGCCCAAACCAAACGGCTGGGCCAACTGCTCGCCGAGGCATACGGCAAGATTGAATTGCAGCAGTGCGCCATGCTCCCCGTGGAGTTGGCTCGCGCTGCCAACGGCTACATCGATGCCACCGCGCCGTTCAAACTGGCCAAGGACCCCACCAAGGCATCCAAGCTCGATACCGTGCTGCACGTCTCCGCGCAGGCGATCTATACGGCGCTCGTGGGCCTGCTTCCGATCCTGCCGGAGAAGGCCGCCGCGGGGTTGAAGCAGATGGGGGTGGACGTTGCGGGAAAGACGCTCGCGCAGTTGTTGGACGCGGGATTGCCGGTGGGCCACCCGATTGCGCCGGGGCAGCCGCTGTTCCCGAAGGCGGAGGCCGGGAAATAGAAT
>JAQGHP010000046.1 GCA_028288775.1 Phycisphaerales bacterium
CCCGCGGCGTGGGATGGAAGAGAGTAAATTCCTTCTTCTCGGCAGGACTGGCGGTGTCCGGCTGTTCCGCCTGCCGGGGCGGCGGGGTTTCGTCGAGCGAAAGCGGAGAGACGCCCGCCCGCGCGCCGGCGCAGCAGAGGAGCGTCGCCGTCGCGACCTTCGCGATTTTGGTTGAGAGTTTTCGTGAAACCGGGCCGAGCGTCATCAAGAGTCCTTTCGTTCTTCGAGTGCAGTGCATACCTGCCGAGCTCAAGCGTAGTCAAATGAAGTAGTGCCATCATTCGGGAAAAAACCGTGGGGCGGATAACCGCGAAGCCGCGAAGGACGCGAAGGCAGACGCGAAGAAGGGGGGCCGCCACAGATGCACACAGATGATCACGGATAGCGCGTCCATCTGCGATTTTACCCTTCCCCCCATTTCTTCGCGCCTCCCCCTCCCATCTCCGGCGACATTGCGGCCCCGCGCGTTTCGACTACCTTACCGCCGCATGATTCGGGTGCTTCATTTGCTCGGCCGCGAGGCGGATTTTCAATCCGCGCGGGGGCCGGCGGCGCTTGTGCGCGGCGCGGGGGTGGACTTCTCCCTTCATTCGCGCACGCTCGGCGCGGGCGGCGATGATGGCACTCCCCTCTCGGCCTTTCTCACCCTCCGCCGCGGCACGGCGGGGAAATTCGATCTGGTACATGCCTGGGACGCGCCCTCGCTCGCCGCGGCGGCGTTGGCGGGGGTTGCGCCGATCGTCTACACCCCCTGCCGCTTTCCCACCCGCCGATCGGTCGGCTGGCTGCGGGCGGTGATGGGGTATCGCGACGTGCATGTGGTGTGTTCATCGGCGACGCAGCATCGCGCTTACGTCGAGCGCGGAATTGCAATCGACCGTTGCCACCTCATTCGCCCGGGCGTAGATTTTTCGCTGGTCAAACGCCGGCGTGATGCGGCCCTGCGCAGGGCATTGGGATTCGCTGAGGATGACGTGGTGATACTGGCCGCGGGGGAATCGACTCGCGCCGCCGGGCATCGGCTCGCGGTGTGGACGACTGCGATTCTGCACGTGCTCGACGAGCACTACCGTATCTTGCTCTGGGGTCGGGGGGACCAGGCGCAGCCCGTCGCCCGACTGGCGGAAAAGCAGGGCCAGGAGGGCCTGATCTGCGTAGCGGAGCAGCGGCTGGGGCGGAGGCTGGAGTTCGAAGAACTGTTGCCCGCCGCCGATCTGGTGTTGGTCACCGCGAATGGACCGATCCCCACGCTGCCGATCGCCGTCTGCATGGCCGCAGGATTGCCGATCGTCTCGACCGTGACGTACACGGTGGCCGAGTTGTTGGAGGACCGGCATACCGCGGTGATGGTGCCGCGGCCCGCCCCGCGGGTGCTGGCGCAGCGCGTGCTGGAATTGCGGCAGGACTCGAGCCTGCAATGGAACATCGCGGACATGGCGCGGACCGAGGCGTACGAGTTCTTCGCGCTCACGCGATTCGTCGAGCAATACCGCACGGTGTACCGGCAGATCGCGGCGGGGGAGAAGGTCGAAGTCGTTGAACCGGCGCCGGGCGTGGGGACACGGTTTCATGGCCGCGGGTAACCGCGGATGCGTCTGGTCCCGCAAGAAACTCCTACCACAATTTGTGCCCGTGCATCAACTTCGTCGCATTAAACCCAGCCCCGGAGGGGCGGAAGAACTTAGCCCACCGCGTAAGCCGTGGGAGGCAAATGGAGTAAACACAATCAGCCCCGGAGGGGCGTAAGAAGCGTTGCAATTCCCCGGGGGACCCAAAGCCAGGAAAGCGTGTTCATGGAAGTGATGTTCGGAGCCGGGCCGTGTCGGCCCGGCCGGACCGAAGGTCCGGTCTGCACGAACTGGCGTGTGGCGTGCGACCGACGCACCCGCCGGTCCAGCGCTCCTTACGCCCCTCCGGGGCTGTACGCCGCTCCCCGATCTTTCCCCACGGCTCACGCCTTGGGCTAAGGTCTTTCGCCCCTCCGGGGCTGGCGGTCGGGGATTTATGTCGCGGATGGCGGGGATTCGTACGCGACGATTTCTCCAACCCGGCGAAATCCAACGCGCGTGTAGAGTGCGATGGCCGCGGCGTTTTGCGGATCGACGCTCAGCAGCACATGCTTGAAGAGGGAGCGGGCGCAGATTTCCAATGCCCTGCTCATGAGCGTGCGGCCGATGCCCTGGCGGCGGGCGGTTTCTGAGACGAACACCTCATCGATCCGGCCCACGTCGCCGACGGACAGGACGCCGATGCCGCCCACGGGGCGTCCGTCGCGCAGGGCGAGCAGCGCGTCCCATTGGGGGTCGTCGAGCTGCAGCATGTGGGCCTCGGCGACCTGCGGCTCGTTCCACCTCTTCGCCGCCTCCTCGGCCAGCGCGCGGGCGTGACGGAAGCTGGCGCGGGCGGGGATGATCGTCAGGCCCGGGACTTCTTCGATGGGAGCGGGCCGGCCGGCGAGGTGCAGGATGTCGGCGGCCACGCGCTTCGCGCCGGCGGCAAGGAGATGGTCGGTCAGAGGTGTTGTGGTGGCCGTGGGGGCGGAGGGATTTAAGACCCAGCGCCAGCACCGCGTGCCGCGGTTCTGGTAGTGCGCGTCCGCTTCATGCACCGCGTCCTCCGGCGACATGCCTTCAGGCAAGGCTGCGTCGAGGATGCGGTTGCCGTCGTAGAGGTTGGGGAGTTGGGGGTTGGTGAACGCGGTGCCGCAGGAGAGCGCCGTTTCTTCGCCTAGCGAACGGGTCCAGTGCAACTCGGTGCGATGGAAGAGCCGCACGAGGTCGTCGTTGGAGCGCGGGGTGATTTGTAGGACGGGGAGAGGCATGGGGTGATTCTACCGGCAACCCGGGGAGGCCGGAGGAATGAAACGTGAAGACGTGAAACGTGAGAAAGACGAACGCGGCAGCATCTTCTCACGTTTCACGTCTTCACGTTTCACGCTCTACGTTTCATCCCCGCTGTCGAGTATGAATGTTGCCGGGCCGTCGTTGACCAATTCCACTTTCATGTCCGCGCCGAAGCTGCCGGTGGCGACGGGGACGCCGGCGGCGCGCACGGCTTCAACCAAAGCGTCGACCCATTATCTTGC
>JAQGHP010000070.1 GCA_028288775.1 Phycisphaerales bacterium
CGGAGCGCTGAGGGCCGGTGATGCGCGATCCGCATATTGATGACTTTTCAATGCCAAGTTGCACGGAGACCGGCTGCCATAGGCGGCGCTTTCGATGTTGGTTAGACTCGTGTTCCCATGAGAAACAAACCACCCGTCCTGCCGTTCGCATTGGTTGCAGCGCTGATCGTTGCCGTCGCCTTCTCGGATTCGCCGCGCCTTGCCGCGGCCGAAACGACGGCTTCGTCTGCCGCGATCGAGTCGCTGCACGACTGGATGGCCAAGCCTCGGGAAAGTCGGCCGGAGTTGAAGGACCAGGCTTTTGCGGCCGCGGCACTCTCCAAAGATCAGGCGGAAAAGGCCCGGCAGATGTTGTGGGACGATCACCTCGCGGAATTGCGGTCCACGCGTGAGAAGGAATGGAAGGACGAGGCGATTACCATCGGCTCGCACACCCTTCGCTTCAAGCAGCGGCAATTCGGGGACAAGCCCAAGGAGGGCTGGAGCCTTTACATTTCCAAGCACGGCGGAGGCAACGCGCCGGCCGAGGTGAACGACCAGCAGTGGGAGAATCAGATCCGCCTCTATACGCCCAAGGAGGGGCTGTACCTCGCACCCCGCGCGCCGACGAATACCTGGAATCTCTGGCACGAAGGGCATATCGACGACCTGTACGACCGTCTGCTGGAAGATGCGTTTGCGGTCGCGGATGTGAACCCCAACCGCGTGTACCTCATGGGCTACTCGGCGGGGGGCGACGGCGTGTATCAGCTCGCGCCGCGCATGGCCGACCGGTGGGCCGCGGCGTCCATGATGGCGGGGCACCCGAACGACGCTTCGCCGCTCGGATTGCGGAACATCGGCTTTGCCATTCACGTCGGCGCACTGGACGACGGGTACAACCGCAACAAGGTCGCGGGCGAATGGAAGCAGAAGCTGGACGACCTGCACGCCGCGGACTCGAAAGGGTACGTCCACGTGGTGGAACTGCACCCCGGCCGCGGGCATTGGATGGAGCGCGAGGATGCGGTGGCGGTCGATTGGATGGCGGGATTCACCCGCAACCCGGTTCCCGAGAAGGTCGTGTGGAAGCAGGCAGGTACGACGCACGAGCGGTTTTACTGGCTGGCGGTACCGCCGAAGGAAGCCAAAGGGGGATCGCTGGCAGTCGTGAGCCGGGAGGGGCAGAAGATCGAGGTTGAGAAGGCGGAGGGCGTCGGGCATCTGGTGGTGATGCTCAACGACGCGATGCTCGATCTGGACAAGCCGGTGACGATCACCATGAAGGGCAGGGAATTATTTAAGGGCGTTGTGCCGCGGACGATTGGATCGTTGCAAGCGACGATCGCCGGTCGCGGGGATCCGTTTCTTACATTCTCTGGAACGGCGACGGTGACGCTCGAGGAGAAGGCGCGTTGACGGTCGCGGCGTCCTGCGCCTGCTTTTGCTCCCTCTCGCTCCTGGGGAGAGGGTTGGAATAAGGGTGAGGCGTCGATCCAAGGCGGACGTGAATTTGTAAAGATGCCACAGCCGAGTAGGTTCGGCCCTGAGCCGGATCCTTTCGGGACGCGCGCCGGCAACGTGAGTCAACACCAGTTGTGGCACGGGTTTTCAACCCGTGCTTAATGCGTCGGAGTAATTAGCTCGTTCACTTCCTAAGCACCCAGCACGGGTTGAAAACCCGTGCCACGGGAGGGCGTCTTTCGGCACATGCATGCGTGCCTTCGGCACGACCGGGGCGGCACGCCCCGGCTCTGAAAGGCACTCGAAATTGAGGTCGGGCGGAACGCTAAGGCCGGCTTGGCCGGGCGGGCTCTGCGGGCTGCACTACCGCGTTCTTGATTCCATCGCCGGTGTAGCGGGGGGATGGGGTTCCTTCAAACGTGTTGTTGCGCAAGACCACGCCCTGCGTTGCGGGGTCGGCCTTGATGACGCTCTGGGGGTTCTTGAGGACGCAGCCTTCGACGATCGCATCGCGGACGTTGCCGCCGATGGAGATGCTGCCGCTGTTGTCGGCGGTGAGGGTGTGTCGGCGGTGGACGGCCCAGCAGGTGAGCGGGCCGGTGTAGCGTGCGGCCCCGTGCCCGTCGCCGGTGGAACCAACGCCCGTCTGGCCTTGGGTTACCTTGTTGTCGAAATACTGCACGTGCCAGGAGGGCTCGTACCAGTCCTCGGCGCGGACACCGTAGTTCATCATGTCGGCACAGCGGAGCAGTTCGTTTTCGGCGCAGACCACATCGATGGAAGTGCCGTAACCGGCGTTGACCCAGTTGGCGTCTTCGAAGTGGTTGCCGACGATCAGCACGCGGCCATTGAACGGGACGATCGATACGACCGACGACGCATCGGGCGCGACATCGAAGGGGCGGTCGATTTCCCAGGAGCGGCCGTGGTTAGCCGTGACGTCGCGCCACTCGCCCGCGCCGCGGCCGTCAAGGATGAAGACGGCCGATCGCCGCCAGATGTCATGCTTTTCTGGCGCCCACTTCGGGTAGGCAGGGTCGGCGGCGAGCGTGAGCTGCGTGCCGCGGGCCTCGGCTATTGCGCCCAAGTAAGCGCCGGCGCTGGCGTCAAACGTGAACGAGTAATCGGCCTGCTGGGCGTACAAGCTTTCGTGATGGTTGTGGGCGTAATAGACGTCGCGGGCGCAGCCGGCGAGATTTTGGTACGCGGTGGGGTCCATGCTCACGAACTGGTTGTCTTCAAGGATGACCGCGTGCGAGCCGCCCATCGGCGTGTTGCTCTTGTTGGCCATGATGCGGTTGTGGGCGATCACGCCGAACTGCCCCGGCACCAGCGCATCGCCCTTGGCGAGGATGTCGCATTCGGTGACCTGGAAATTGCGGCCCAGTCGGGCCACCGCGCCGTTGCCTCGGCCTTGCACGAGCCAGTAGTGGTCGATCCGCACGCGCACGCGGCGCATCCGCAGCCGCTTGTCGGCGACGAGGCCCTGCTCGTATTCGAGCGGCAGATAGAGGCTCACGTCTTCAATGGCGAAGTCGGGGCCGTAGATGAGCGGGGAAGGGGGCTTGGGCTCTTCGACGCGCGCCCGGCCCTGCGGCCCGCCCCCGTCAAGATTGAAGTGGCCGGTTCCCCACCAGAGCGTCACCAGCCCCGTCCCTTCGCCCTTGAGCAGCGTGTGCTCGGGGATGACCAGCGGGCCGCGGATGGTGTAGCGGCCGGCGGGGAAGAACACGGTGCCGCCGCCGTTCTCCTTCGCTTTCTTCAGCGCGGCGAGGATGCCCTCCGTGCGGTCGATCGGCTGGCTGTACTTAATGAGGGTGTCGCGCATCTTCCTAGCTGCGTCGGGCCCGTACATCTCCAGCACGCTGAACGTGGCGGGCGGCAACACCGGCGCGGGCTCGATCCGCATTTTTCCGGCGGTGCGCCAGGCGGCGTCGCCGCCACTGCCGTTGTGGACGCGCAGCGTGTATGCGCCGGGCTTCAGGTCCGCTGGGACGTTGAAGCGCAGGCAGAATTCATCCGCGGCGGTCGGTTGCAATTGCGTGGATGGCCCTTGCTCGGGCTCAAGCGACAGGAGGGCGTGGCCGTTGGTCGCGAGGCACTTGCCCTGGATGCGCAGCCACCCGCCCGGGCTCGCGGCTTGGCCTTCATCGCCCTGCGCCCACCACGGATCGGGGGCGTTGAGGAGAACCGTTTCGGAAGCCGCACCGCCCGCCGACACGCGGCAGGCGAATACGCCCATGCCCCACTTCGCCGGGACGACAAACTTCAGCGACTGATCGGACCCCTGCAACACCGGCACGCGCGTCCACGGCAGGTTCTTGGGCAAAGACGCGGGAGCCGTGGGTTTTGCATTCTCAAGCGGCGCCATTTCCACGGTGGCCTCGGACGCTCCCAAGTCGCTGCCTTGCAGCAGCACCGTTTCGTCCGGCCGGACGGGATCGGAAACCCAGAAGATTCGCGGCGACGCGGAGGCCGTTTGCATCGCGATACAAGTCGCGAGGATGAACAGAATTTGGGTGACCCGGAATCGAACGGGGAGCGTGCGCACAGCCGCCTCGCTTGGTTGACGGGGTGAGGAGAGGAGAAGGAGTGCAGACCGATGGATGGATCGCCCGCCGCTCGTGCCGGCGGGGCCGTTGGATTGTCTTCACAAAGGGCGGAGCTACGAGAGGACGGGCTCTGCGGTGCGGGCACGACGGGCGGCCGTGGCGGTCTTCTTTTTCTTGCCGGCGGCGGCGAGGTCGGTTTTGGCCCGAGCCTTGCGGAAATCCGGACTGAAATGGGCCGACATATCAAAGCCCAGCACAAAAATCCCGGCGTTGGAAAGCGCCCGTGCGGCGGCTTCGCACTGGAGCTTATTGAGGCCGATCTTCGCCCCGATGTCGATGGGAGAGAAACCCGAGTTCAACTTCACCCGCTTCAACACCTCCGCCATCAATTGGGTTGCTTCATTAGTCATTGCAGCAATTGTACAGGAATCCGGCGGAATAGCGACCCTTTGGCGAAGGAATTTGCACAATTCCCGATGCAACGCGCGAAGCACGCCGGGCGCGTCATGGTACACTCTGGTGGGGCATTTCAATGGGAAGCAGAACATGAAAATACCTCGTTTATTGATGGGAATCGCGGTTCTGCTCGGGCTTTTCGCCTGCGGCTGGGCCCGGGGCGGGGAATATGACATTGTCGTATCCAAAGCAACGGCCGCGGACCCGCAGTGGGCGAAAGTGGTCGATGCCTTGATGACGAAGTATGCCGCGAAGCATCCGGCGATCATTTCCTTCGAGAATGACGTCGCGGATACGCTGCCGGAACTGCAAAGACAGTTGCCGCGGTACGTCTGTTTTGTCGCCCGGCCGCAGGAGGCGGGGCGGGAATTTGTGAGCAAAGTCCATCGGCTCACGCGCGGGCTCAATGACGACCCGTACACCGACTGCTTTTGGGGAATCCTCACCGGCTACGACGCGGAGAATGCGCTGCGCATTGCGAGGCGGAGTGAGCCGCTGGTAATCCATCGCGCCGCGGCGGGAACGGAGATCGCCCTGGACATGTGCGAGCAGGGCGTCTGGTACAGCGAAGTAAAAAAGAACCAGGCGGTGAAGAAGGAACCCGGCAAGCCGCTCGCAGAGCCGGGCGGGCCGGATGATACGACGCAGGCCTTGGCCGATCTTCTCAACGACTACCACGCCGACCTTTGGGTCACCTCGGGCCACGCTTCCGAGCGCGACTGGATGATCGGCTACACCTACCGCAACGGCTACTTCCGCTGCGAGCACGGCTCGCTCTACGGCCAGGACACCAAGGGCCACAAGTTCCCCATCCGGTCGGACAATCCGAAGGTTTATCTGCCGGTGGGCAACTGCCTGATGGGCCACATCGACGGGCTCGATTCCATGGCGCTCGCCTACATGAACAGCGCGGGGGTGAATCAGATGGCCGGGTACACGGTCGAAACCTGGTACGGCTACGCGGGCTGGGGAATGCTCGATTACTTCATCGAGCAGCCGGGAAGATACACGTGTGCCGAGTCGTTCGTCGCGAGCGAGAACGCGCTGATCCATCGCATGCAGACGTACTTTCCCGAGCTGCTGAAGGTAAAGGACGGCGTGGAATACCGCGGGGAGGTAAAGGTTTCCGACGCCGCCCGGGCGGCGGGTTTGACGGAACAGGATGGCCGGGGATTGCTGTACGACCGCGACGTCGTCGCATTCTATGGAGACCCCGCATGGGAAGCGCGGATGGCCCAGCAGCCCTGCGCCTGGGACCAGAGCCTGACGCAAAAGGACGGTATTTACATTTTCGAGATCAAGCCCCAGCGCGGTGCAGCGACCTTCGCCCCGATCAACACCAACGGCGCGCAACGTGGGTATCGCCCGATTATCGAGTTTTTCCCCCGCATATTGAAGGATGCGAAGATCGTGGACGGCGCGGACTTGTCGCCGACGATCGCGCCCAGGTTCATCCTGATCCCCAACCCGCGCATGTGCGAGGCGGGAAAGACGTATCGCGTGACGTTCCAGGCGTCCACCAGCCCCGGAGGGGCGTAAGAACTTAGCCCACGGCGCGAGCCGTGGGGAAAGGCGGCGCGAAGCAATTAGCCCCGGAGGGGCGTAAGAGGCGCTGGATTCCCCTACCGCGTCCGACAGCCAAAACGTGTGGTCAGACGAGACCCGATCGGAGCCGGGCCGTGTCGGCCCGGTCGGACCGAAGGTCCGAATCGTGTTGGGGGGCGCACTATTGTACGCGGGTGAACGGCTAGACGCGCGACGCACCTCCGCGGTTCGCGGCAAGCGGACCTTCGGTCCGACCGGGCCCGACTCCGATCGTCCGTCGCCCAGACAGACCGTCCGAACATCGGGCACGGTTCGAAAATCTGACGCTTCTTACGCCCCTCCGGGGCTGATTAACTCTGTACGGCATTTTCCCACGGCTCGCGCCGTGGGCTAAGGTCTTTCGCCCCTCCGGGGCTGAGGAAGGGCGGGCAGGCGGCACAATGTGTTGAAGGTCGCCTTGGGCAAACAGCCGATAAAGGCTTGGGTGATTGTCGGTTTACGCACGGGAGCGGGATGGAGCCTCAACAGCGAATTGTTTGTCGGTGGTGCCAGGGGCAGAACCTGCCGGCGGCGCTGACGTGCCGGAGTTGCGGGGCGCCGCTGGACGTGCGGGATGCGGTGAGCGACTCGGGCTGGGCAGCCGCCCCGCGGCTGCGGGACATGACCGAATTTCAATTCAGCCAGTCCACCTGCCAGGTCGAAGGGGAGATCGTCCCCGTGGCGGATGTGGCGCTGGGGGCGGGGGATTCGGTGTACTTCGAGCATCATGTGTTGCTGTGGAAGGATGACCGGGTGCCGCTGACGCTCATGCCACTGCAAGGCGCGGTGAAGCGGATGCTGGCGGGAATGCCCTTCGCCGTGATGCAGGCGACCGGGCCGGGGCACGTCGCGTTTTCGCGGGATGCGACCGGCGAATTGGTCGTGCTCCCTCTGCACCCCGGGATGGAGCTCGACGTGCGCGAGCACGCGTTTCTCCTCGCCTCCCATTCCGTCCGCTACTCGTTCCTGCGGATTAAGGGCCTGTTCAACATCCTCTTCGGCGGCGAAGGCATGTTCATGGACCGCTTCGTCACCGAAGGCGAAAGCGGCCTGCTCCTCCTCCACGGCTACGGCAACGTCTTTCAGCGCGTGCTCAAGCCGGGCGAGAGCATCCTCGTCGAGCCCGGTGGGTTCCTTTATAAGGATGCATCCGTCACGATGAACGTCGAGATGCAAAAGCTCGGCATCGGCCTGCTCGGCGGCGGAGGCATGGCGCTGGCCCGGATGACCGGGCCAGGGCGCGTGGGGATTCAGTCGATGTACCGGCATCATAAATCGTCATG
>JAQGHP010000120.1 GCA_028288775.1 Phycisphaerales bacterium
CGCCGCTGGCGCTGTCGGTGATCTTCGCGATGCTCACCAGCTACCTGCTGAGCCGCACGCTCGTGCCGACGCTGGTCCACTACCTGCTCGAGAGCGAAGTGGAAATGTACGGCGGCGTCGAGCAGCAAGGGCTCGCGCACGTTCACGGGCACAACAAAAACTTGATCTGGCGCGTCCACGAAGCGTTCAACCGGCAGTTCGAAAAGTTCCGCACCTTTTACGGCGGGTTCCTCGCGTGGGCACTGGTGCATCGCATCCGCGTGCTGACCGTCTTCGCGCTTTTCGTCGTGGCCTCCTGCGTGCTATTTCCTCTGGTGGGGCAGGACTTTTTCCCCAGCGTGGACGCGGGGCAGCTTCGCCTGCACGTGCGCGGCGCGCCCGGCACGCGCCTCGAGCAAAGTGAGCGCAACTTCGCCCGTGTCGAGGCTTACATCCGCACCCAGATTCCCGCGGATGAAGTTGACACCGTGATCGACAACATCGGCATCCCCAATAGCGGCATCAACATGTCGCTGAGCGACGGCTCGCAGATCTCGCCCGCCGACGGGGAAATCCTCATCTCCCTCAAGGAGAACCACCACGCGACCGGCGGGTACATCAAGAAGCTGCGCAAGGAACTCCCGCATCAATTCCCGGAGTTGGGCTTCTGGTTCCAGGCCGCCGACATCGCCACGCAGATTTTGAACTTCGGTCTCCCCGCTCCCATCGACGTGCAGGTGCTGGGGCCGCGGGCCAACCGCGAGGCGAACCTGCAAATCGCCGAGGAATTGCGCAACCAAATCGCCGGCATCCCCGGGGCGGCGGACGTGCATATCCACCAGGTCATGAAGACCCCGGACCTGCGCATCGACGTTGACCGTACCATGGCCAACCAGCTGGGCGTCACCCAGCAGACCGCCGCCAGCGACCTGCTGATCTCCCTCTCCTCAAGCGGGCAGATCTCGCCCAACTACTGGCTCGATCCGCAACGCGGCGTGCAATACTCGGTCTCGGTCATGACGCCGCAATATAAAATCGATTCCATCAACGCCCTTCAAAACACGCCGATCGTCAGCAGCAGCGGTACATCCCAGCTTTTGGGCAACATGGCGACCGTCAGTCGCGGCAACAGCCCGACCAACATCTCGCACTACAACATCGTCCCCACGCTCGACATCCAGGCGAATGTGCAGGACACGGACCTGGGCTCCGTAGCCAAGGGCATCGAGAAGAAGATCGCCGACATCACGCCCAAGCTGCCCAAGGGCACGACCATTACCGTCCGCGGTCAGGTGGAGAGCATGAAGTCCTCGTTCCGCGCGTTGGCGATCGGCATCGTGGGCGCGGTGATATTGGTGTACCTGCTGATGGTGGTGAACTTCCAGAGCTGGCTCGACCCGATGATCATTCTCATGGCGCTGCCGGGCGCGATCGCCGGCATCCTGTGGATGCTCTTCGCCAGCCACACGACGATCAGCGTGCCTTCGCTGATGGGCTCGATCATGTGCATCGGCGTGGCGACCGCGAACTCGATCCTGATGATCACGTTCGCCAACGACTACCGGAAGGACCACGACGCCAACGCCCACGACGCGGCATTGGCCGCGGGCCTGACCCGTCTGCGGCCGGTTGTCATGACCGCGCTTGCGATGATCCTGGGCATGTTGCCGATGTCTTTAGGGCTGGGCGAAGGGGGCGAGCAGAACGCGCCACTGGGCCGTGCCGTCATCGGCGGGCTGAGCGTCGCGACGTTCTACACGCTGTTCTTCGTCCCGCTGGTCTACAGCGCCTTGCGAACCAAGGCGCCGCACCGGCCCGTCGAGCCGGAATTGATGGAAGCTTGAACGAAATGAAAACGGAGTCTGACATGGGAAGTAGCCAACTCTCGCCGCCGCCCCTTGCCAAGCGGCACGATCCGCACGGCGGCGCACCAACCGAAAACGGCAATGGCAATGGCCACGCCGATGGCCACGCGCCAGAGCACGACCGCGTCGATCTCGACATTCCCCACGCGCGAAAGGGTTGGCTCATCGCGGCGGTAGTCGCCGCCGTGGTCATCATGGCCATCATGCTGGCCGTGGGCCTGGTGCCGCGCCTGCACCAGAACGCCGAGCTCGCCGCCGACGCCCAGGCGGCGCAGAACGCCGCCGTGCCCGTCACCGCCGTGACGCCCCGGCGTTCGTCGGAAACGCTCGACGTGCGCCTCCCCGGCTCAATGCGTCCGTGGCAGGAGGTCTCGATCTTCGCCCGCACGACGGGATACCTCAAAAAATACTATGTGGATATCAGCAATCAGGTGACGGTCGGGCAGTTGATGGCGAACATCGATTCGCCCGAGGTCGACCAGCAGCTCCGCGCCTCGGAGGCGTCGCTCCAGCAGATGCAGGCCGCCGCCGCCAAGGCAAAGACCGACCTGGGCTTCGCCCAAGCGACGTGGAAGCGGTATGAATCGCTCAAGGGCACCAGCGGCGTCACCCAGCAGGAACTCGATCAATTCCAGTCGAACTTCAACTCGGCCCAATCCGCCCTCCGCTCGGCCGAGGCGAACGTCGCAGCCGCCGAGGCGGATGTGAAGCGACTGACCGAGCTCCAGGGCTTCGAGAAAGTGATCGCCCCGTTCAGCGGCGTGGTCACCGGCCGTGCCTTCGACGTGGGCGCGCTGATCCTGGCCAACCCCACGAGCGTCGATACGCTCCCCATGTTCAAGATCGCCGAGAACGACGTGCTGCGCGTGTTCGTGAACGTGCCGCAGACGTACGCGCTGACGATCCAGAAGGGGATGGAAGTGAAAGTCGCCGCCCGCGAGCGGCCGGGCCGCGAGTTCACCGGGATCGTCATGGGCACGACCAATTACCTCGACCCCAGCGCCCGTTCGCTGCTGACGGAGGTGAAGGTGCCCAACCCCGATTTCGCGCTGCTGCCGGGCATGTACGTGGAGGCGGTCTTCCACGTGACGCGCGACCGGCCGCCGCTGATCATCCCCGCCCCCGCGCTGGTGAGCGGCGCCGACGGCAACCAGGTGGGCGTCATCAAGAACGGCAAGGTCCACTTCCAAAACGTTAAGCTCGGCGTCGACTACGGCAGTGACGTGGAGATCGTCGAGGGCCTGCAAGGAAACGAGCAAATCGTCGGCAACCCCGGCGAAAGAACCATCGAAGGCGCCGCCGTCGCGGTGACCTCCACGGAAGCCGCGCCGGCCGGCGCGGGAGGGGAGAAGCCGCCGACGGAGAAAGTCGCGGGCGCGGGGAAGTGAAGAAATTTGCGATTGCCGATTTGCAATTTGCGATT
>JAQGHP010000158.1 GCA_028288775.1 Phycisphaerales bacterium
GCTGCGTGCATTGATCCTGAATTTCCAACGCCAATGATCGACCCCTCCGCCGAGCGGTATTGCGACGGCTGCGGGTATGACCTGCGCGGGCTGGGGGACAACCGATGCCCGGAGTGCGGGCTGCGCTTCAACCCCGCGGCCCGGCCGGCGGCGCGGATTCCGTGGCTGCGACGGCGGCACATCGGGACGTTCGCCGGCTTCTGGCAGACCGTCTGGTTCCTCACGCTCCACCCCGTTCAATTCGTTGCCGAGGCGGCGCGGCCCGGCGGGGGCGACTTCGTGGGGGCGAGGAGCTTTCGGGCGGCGTGCGTGCGGTGCGCGCTGGCGTCGAGCATGACGCCGATCCTGGCGGAAATCATTAGCATGCCGGGGACCCCGCCGCAGTTTTTCGTGTGGTTTATCGCACCGCTTGGCGGGCTCGGGTTCGCGGTCTGGTATTTTTTCACGATGTTGACGGACGTGGCGCTGGTGGACGTGACGTATTTCCTGGGCGACCGCGATCTGGCGTGGGAAGTCGTTTTGAGCGACTACAGCGCGGGATTGCTGGGCTGGTCTCCGGTCCCCGGACTGCTCGCCACCGCGTCGGCGGTGCTGCTCAATACGGGCCATGCGGCCGTCGGGGGGTTCCTCCGCGACGGGTCCCTTTTCTCGCTCGCCGTGCTGGGGCTGATGTTGGTTGTCGGCCCGGTGTTCCTGTTCCGCGTGGCGTCCCGGCGGGGCCTGGCCGCATGCGTCATGTCGATTATGTCGGTCGTCTTCCGCTTTTTCTCGGCCGCACTAACCGCGACGTTCGTGTTCGGCCTGAGCTTGATCGTCACCGTGCCGCTGGCGCTGCTGATCGCGCTGCTGTGGCAAGCGTTTTTCGGCTAGCGTGCGAGCTTGGCCAAGTCGTCAAAGTAATTCGGGTACGTCTTGTTCACGCAAGCAGGGTCCTGGATCACGACGCCCTTCGATTTGGTGCCGGCCAGGGCGAAGCTCATCGCCATGCGGTGATCATCGTACGTCGCGATGGAGGCGGGGCGGATCGTTTCGGGCGGGACGATCGTCAGGTCGTCGCCTTCGACGCTCACGTCCGCGCCCAGTTTCGCCAACTCCGCGGCCAGTGCGGCGATGCGGTCCGTCTCCTTGACCCGCAGTGTATGCAAGCCGCGGATCGTCGTTTCGCCCCGGGCGAACAGCGCGGTTACCGCAAGTGTCTGGGCGGTATCGGGCATCGCGGCGAGGTTCACGTCGATGCCTTCGAGCGCGGCCGGGCCGGCAATGGTGATGAAATCGGGGCCGACCGTCACGCCCGCGCCCATCCGGCGGAGCACGTCCGCGAAGCCGACGTCGCCCTGCAGGCTGCGCTTGCCGAGGCCTTCTACCGTCAGCGTAGCGCCCGGATGAATTGCCGCGGCGGCGAGGAAATAGCTGGCGTTGCTCGCATCCGGTTCGATTGCATATTTCGTAGCGCTGTAAACGCCGCTCGAAATAATAATCTGTTTGGGTTCGCCGGTATCGCGGTCGCGGATGAGTTCGGGGGTGTGGCCAAATTCGTCCATCAGCCGCATGGTCATGGCGACGTAGGGCCAGCTCGTTTGCGGGGAATCGAGATCGACGCGCACTTCGTGGCGCGCGTACGGGGCGACTTGGAGGACCGCGGAAAGAAATTGCGAGGAAGTCGAGGAACCGAAGCGGCCGCGTCCGCCGGGCAGGCGGTCGGCATGAACGGTGACGGGCGGGAATCCTTCGGCCTTATCGTAGGAAATTCGCACGGCGAAGTTGCGCAACAAATCGACCAGCGGGCCGATGGGGCGCTGGCGCATGCGGGGGATGCCGTCGAGCGTGAACGTCCCGCGGCCCACGGAGCAGAGCGCGGTGAGGAAGCGGATGGTCGTGCCACTGTTGCCGCAGAAGAGCTCCGCGGAGTCGGCGGGGATTTCGCCGCCGCGGCCTTCGATGCGAACGACGTGGGCCGTGCGATCGATCTCCGGCGAAAAGCCGAGGCGGCCAAGGTTTTCGAGCATCACCAACGTGTCGTCCGCGAAGAGCACGTTGGAAAGCTCGCTGACGCCCCGGCCCAGCGCGGCCAGAACCAGCGCACGGTTGGTGAGGCTCTTCGAGCCCGGCGGCGACATTTTCACCGAAAACGCGGCGGAAATGGGTTGGATTAACAGCTCGTTCATCGCGATCGCGAGATTAGTGGAAATCGGGCTCGGGGGGAATAGTGGACGCCGGATGCACGCGAAGCCCGTTTGCAACTTTTCCGGGAGCTGGGCGTCGAACTGCGGTAGCTTTATATTGTGGCACGGGTTTTCAACCCGTGCGTGGTGCGCCAGAGAGAGACCAACCAATATGCGGCGCATCTTGCACTGGTTGAAAACCCGTGCCACGGGAAGTGCAATGTTCCTGGGGGGATGCAGAACAACTCAAGAGGAAACGATCATGCGGAAACAACTCGTAGCGGCGGTTCTCTCGGCGGCGGTAACGGGCTTGGGGCTTTATTCCTTTTCGCCCGCCTATGGACAGGTGCGGCCGCCGGCGGCGGGGCAGCCGGAGAAGCCGGCGGGGGCGCAGCAGGTGCCGGTGAAGGAAGTCGTGCTGTACACCAGCGGGGTCGGGTACTTCGAGCATTTCGGCACCGTCACGGGCGACACCACCACCGAACTGCATTTCAAGACCGAGCAGATCAATGACATTCTCAAATCGCTGCTGCTGGAGGACCTGGACAAGGGGAAGGTCGCCGCGGTGACCTACGGGAGCCAGGAGCCGCTGAGCCACGCGCTCAAGAGCTTCCAGGTGGACCTGTCGGCGAGCCCGGCGCTGCCGCAACTGCTATCGCAACTCCGCGGGGCGGTGGTGACGGCCACGCTCCCGCAGGGGCAGGTGACGGGGCAGGTGCTGGGAGTGGAAAAGAAACAGAAGCCCGCGGGGGACAAGCAGGTGGTGGACGCCTGGACGCTGAACCTCCTGCTGGCGGGGGGGAGCATTCGCCCGGTGGAGCTGGAACAAGTGACCGAGGTCAAGCTGGACGACGCCAAGCTTCAGCAGGAATTGATAAAGGCCCTGGCGGCGGTGGCCGCGGCGCGCGACCAGGACCGCAAGCCGGTGAGCATCCGCTTCACAGGCCAGGGCGAACGGCGGGTGCGGATCGGGTACGTTGTGGAAGCGCCAGTGTGGAAGGCGTCGTACCGGCTCGTGATAACGGAAGACGCGAAGAACGAAGTACCGGAGGGGAAGAAGGACGACACGGGAAAAAATACGGACGCTGGGACGAAGGGACGCGGGGACGCGGGGAAGGAAGATTCCGGGAAGAACCCGGATGCGGGCGCGGGGGGCGACGGCGGGAAAGGGCCGGGGGAGGCGAAGGGGACTGGCGGGCGGTTGCAGGGGTGGGCGATCGTGGAGAATCAGACCGACAGCGATTGGGAAAGCGTGGAGCTTTCGCTGGTGAGCGGGAGGCCGATCAGCTTTATCGAGAATTTGTATCAGCCGCTGTACGTTCCGCGTCCACTGGTCGAGCCGCGACTTTTCGCGAGTCTGCGGCCGCAGACGTATTCCGGGGGGATGGACATGATGAAGAGGCTCGATGAAGGCCTGATCGAAGAGGAGAAGGCGGCGGCAGACAAGGACCGCGACGGGGCGGGCTTCGGTGGGAGGCAGATGTTGAGCCGTCGGGCCGGCGCAGCGCCGTCGGCCGCGGCAGCAGGCGCGATGCAGAAGCAAGAGATGCAACAAGCCCAACAACTCCGCGCGCCGATTGATCCCACCGCGTCCATCTCGGCAATGGCGTCGGGGGCGAAGGTCGGGGAATTGTTTCAGTACACGGTGCCGGACGTACGGCTGCCGCGGCAGAAATCGGCGATGATTCCCATCCTCACCGACCCCGTCGCCGCGGCTCGCCTGAGTATCTACAACCAGGGCGTGCTGGCGACCAACCCGCTGCTGGGCGTGCGGCTGACGAACACCACGGGCAAGCTGTTGCCGGGCGGGCCGATCACGGTGCTCGACGCCGGGGCGTATTCGGGGGACGCGCAGATCTAGGACCTGCCCGCGTCGCAAAAACGGCTGCTCAGCTTCGGCATCGACCAGCAGGTGCTCGTTCATGCCAACGATCACACGGAAAATTCCAGCCTCGTGACGGGGAAAATCGTCAAGGGCGTGCTGGAACTAACCAACAAGCAGACCGCCAGCCAGGATTACGTCGCCCAGAGCAAGGCGAAGACCGCCAAGACGCTGCTCATCGAACACCCCAAGCGGCAGGGGTGGACGCTCACGCAGCCGGCCAAACCGCTGGAGACCACCGACACGCTCTACCGCTTCGAAGAGCTTCTCCCCGGCGGCGCGACCGCGAAGATGACGGTGAAGGAGGAACTGGTCTCCTCGCAGGGCATCGCGATCCTGCCAATGGACATCGGGCAGGTGGAGGCGTACCTGCGGGCGGGCGAAATCCCGCAGCCGGTGAAGGACGCGCTGTCGGCGGCGGCAAAGTTGAAGTACGCGGTGGTGGACACCGAACGCCAGATGCAGGAGCGACAGCAGAAGGTCAACGAGATCACCCAGGAGCAGGCCCGCATCCGCGAAAACATGAAGACCGTCGCCCAGAGCAGCGACTACTACCAACGCCTGCTCAAGAAGCTCGACGAACAGGAAAGCCAAATCGAAAAGCTGCAAACCGAGCTAAAGGATCTGCAAAAGAAGCGCGACCAGCAACGCAAGGAACTCGAGGACTCGCTGACGAATTTGAACGTGGGATAAGCTGCGCCAAGTAAAGAGTGAAAAGGCAAAAGTGGGAGGGGCTCACTCCATCAATGGACCTGCTCCCTGCTCCCACTTTTTACTTTCTACTTTTTACTTGGCGCAGCCGTCGCGGGCTTCCTTTATGGGCGTGCGGCCGAATTCTCCGCCCCATACCACCAACGTTTCATCCAGCAATCCGCGCTGCTTGATGTCCGTCGCCAGTGCCGCATAGGCGCGCCGCCTTGCATCGCGTTTCGGCGGGGCGAACGCGGTAGAATCTGCGCATGACGCTCTTCACCCGAACCCCCGGCAATTACTTCCTCGCGCATAACTCCACGGTCGTCGGCGATGTCACCATCGGCGAACTCGCCAGCTTTTGGTTTAACGCGGTGGTACGCGGCGACGTCGCGCCGGTCACCATCGGCCGCCGGGTGAATGTTCAGGACGGCGTGGTCATCCATTGCGACACGGGCGTGCCCAACGTCATTGAGGAGGATGTGACGATCGGCCACCGCGCCGTGGTGCATGGGACGCACGTCGGGAAGGGGAGTTTGATCGGCATCGGGGCGATTCTTCTCAGCCGCACGCGCGTGGGGAGCGAATGCCT
>JAQGHP010000191.1 GCA_028288775.1 Phycisphaerales bacterium
TGTGAGCAGTAGCTGCAATCTTCCGGGCAGCCGCCGGTCTTGATGGAAATAAGTTTGCAGACCTGTACCTCGGCGGGGTCGTGGAACTGGCGATGGACGGTCGCCGCTTGATAGACCAATTCCATGAGCGGCGTATTGAAGAGCGCATCGGCTTCATCAAGCGTCCAATCATGGCGGACACCTTGGGAGCCACGGGGGTTCATGTTGCCAATCGTAACGGGGCCTGTTCTCTCAAGCACAAAATCTCCCTGACGCTAACAAAGACGCCACTGGCCGGGATTCACCCGGCCAGTGGCACACGATTGCTGAGCACACGACCGAAGTTGCATTAGGGGCGCCGGGTCGGCCCGCCCGCCATATTCGCGAAAGCGTTTTGGACGGGCTGCACGTCCGTGTTGATCAGGGCCTGCTTCTGAGGGTCAAAGATGAAGACCGCCATCATACCGGTACGCTTGTCGGTCACGAACAGAGCGTCGCCGCCGGCAATCGAGCGGGCGGTCTGCATTGAGTAGTCGTTGTCCTGGATCGAGTCGGCTGCGATCACGCCGCGGGGGGCGAGGAAATTGGCCGCCAGCAGGATCACCGCCGACAGCGAGAGAACCCCGATTGCGAATGTCTTTTTATCCATCATGTCATCACCTTCAAAAAGCGGGGAAGATGTTGGAGAGCCCAAACCGCGCTGCTTCGATCAGCGGGCGGCAGCGGCAGCGCCGCTGAAGACGCGGTTGAGGTCTATCGCCTTCAAGTCCGCCAGGCGGGGCTTGTTGCCCTGGCCATTAAGGCTGCGTGCGGAAAGCCAGCCGTTGCGCGTGTCGAGGACGAAGATCACCCCGGCGTTGCCGCCGTTGATGTCGCCGGAAATCATCAGGTATTCCGAAGGCTTGGCCACTCCCGGCGCGGCTTGCGCGCTGTGGGTGAACGTGTTGCGGAAGCAAAGGCTGGCCAGCAGCGCTACGTTGAGCACCACCAGCGCCAACACTGTCTTGGATCGCATGTCGGCCTCCTCATGAGGGGTTAAAGAGTGCGTCTCAATCAAGGTGGGAACGCTTGGCGTCCTTGAACATCACCGCGAGCCCCACGATACCAAGCCCTGTGAGCAGCAGGTAACTGGGAGCGGTGCTGCCGTCGATCGCCACTTTCCGCGCATAGCCTTCCAGGCGGGCGTCGTTCTTGGCGGTGGAGTCATCCGCGCGGGCGGCGCTTGCAGGGAGCAGCACCGGCCCGACCAAAGCGAGCACGGTGAGGTAAAGGGCCGCGAATCGGCGCTTGGATCGGCGGTTCATATGCCCCATCATAACCAGCTTTCAATGGGACGGGCAAGGGAGCGGAAGTCCTCGGCGGGAAGACAAACGGTTTCCCATTTCACCGACCGCCGACGCATGTGGTTGCGATACTCGGTCAAATCAATGCCCATCAGCCAATACCACCGCCCCTTGTACTGGTACATCCCCGGCTCCGGCGGCAAGGGGGGATCGATCAAGTAGATGAACGTAAGCACGGCCTTGTACCCTTCCCCGAAGACCTGTTCCCATTGCATGAGGTCGGTGACGTCCTGCTCGGTGGCCCAAGTCTCAAACCCCTTGCGGCCGGAGCTGCTGCGAACCTGCCGGCCCTTCACATCGACCAGCAGATTCGGGCCGTTCTTGCTGTAAACGACGAAATCAAAGCTCTTGAGCTTCGCATTGGCAAACAACGCCTTCTTCGCCTCATCCACCGCCACGCAGGGAATCCCCCGGTCGCGCAAAAACGCTTCGAAAGCTGCTTCGTAATGAACATTGCGGTCGGCCATTGTGGTGGTTGTCAGTTGTCCTTTGTCATCCCCCCGGCGACTCGGATCAGCAGCCTGCTATTCACGTCGTCGGAGGAACGTAATATCTTCCGCATTTCTAAGAACACTTTCCCGGGTGTAATACTCCCCGCCCCCATCAAATTCGAACATAACGCCCGGGCCGTGCTGATTGAAGTACCAGCCCCCAAGCGGCGAGTCGGAGTCGGTGACGATGAACTTTACGAAAGCTGGTTTATCCCAAACCAATACCTCATCGCCGGGCCGAACTTCCGAATTGTCTTGATATTTCATAAAACCGTCCATCAGTTTGCCGGTCCGCCACCAGTGGGATTGACCGCCGGAATTACTCACGACAAATGACAAAGGACGATTCGCAACCCGCAACTTTCCCAATATCTTATCCTAGTTGCGCACATTTCCGCTAGATTGCTTCGCATGCGCATCATCGCGGGTGAATTTCGGGGGCGGAAGCTGCTGCCGCCGGAGGGGGACGTGACGCGGCCGATTACCGATCGCGTGAAGCAGTCGCTGTTCGACATTCTCACCCCCCTGATTCCGGACGGGCGGATTTATGACTGCTTCGCCGGTACGGGGAGCATGGGGTTGGAATCACTCAGCCGGGGGGCGACCCACGCGACGTTCTTCGAAGCCGATCGCGGCGGCCTGATCCGCCTTCGCCGCAACATCGAAACGCTGGGATGCGCCGATCAGGCGCGCGTCATCCCCGGCGACCTTTTCCGCTGGTTCGCCTCGCCCGACAATCGCCCCAAGCCCGGCGAGCAAGCCAACATCATCTTCCTCGACCCGCCCTATCGCTTCCTCAAAGAGCAACCCGAAAAGCTCCGTCAACTCGCCATGAACATGGCCCAATTCCACCTCGAACCTGAAGGCATCGTCATCTTCCGCCACGACGCCCGCGATGCGCTCGAACTTCCGCCGCTCCACACGCACGATGTCCGCGAGTACGGCGGGATGAAGTTGGAATTCCTCCGCCGGGATCGCGCGACGTGACGCGGGCGTCCCGCCCGTGCTCGATGTACAAAAGTTGCGAGTAGCAGATTTCCCTGACATTTGGCGCACTCAGCACGGGCGGGACGCCCGTGTCACGGTCACCATCTTTCCGGCAAACCCTCTCTCCGGTTAATGTTTCATTCAATGCCGGAAGATTTCCAACCCAACCCCCCCGCCGACCGGGCCGACGCCCTTGCCGTGCTCAAGCGGCTGCGCGATGCCGGCCACGCCGCCTACTTTGCCGGCGGATGCGTGCGCGATTTGCTCCTCGGGCGCGAGCCCAAGGATTGGGACGTCGCCACGGACGCACCGCCGGAGCGGGTGCGGTCGCTCTTTTCCAACACGCAGGCGGTGGGCGCGGCGTTCGGCGTGATCCTCGACCGCAAGGGGGGGAGCGCCGTGGAGGTCGC